>NZ_DBNHFX010000125.1:0-8252 GCF_057137845.1 Sandaracinobacteroides sp.
ATTGCGGAATTCTTGCATTCCATGCCTACTCCTCTATCGTCAACGCCATCAGGCGGAGGTTCAGGGAAATGCACCCATGTTCCAGGCGTATGCAGCCGGCATCGACCAGCTCGGAATCGGCCAGAAACTGGCCGGGGATCGTCAGGTCCATTTCTGCAAGGCTCGCAGCAAGCCGCGCCCTCGCCTCCCGGACCTGCGCAGCCCGTCCTTCCAGCCGGAATTCCAGCCGATGCCGCGCGCCCGAGAAGGTCAGGCTTGCCCATGGCTCCGATTCGAATGCCGAAACCGCCAGCAGCGGGGTATCGTCCGTCGCCCGGCCCGCAGCCCCGTCCGCAGCGTCGCCCACCACCATCCGGACGGCGCGCAGCAGTGCCGCGCTCGCCCGCCCAAGGCTCATTCGCATGCAAAACCCCCTGCACGAAGGCGGCGGCGCGCGTCTTGCCGTTTCGCCTCGGGAAGGCGCGCAATGACCCCCTCCAGATGGTCATGCACGCGCCGCTCCATGCGGCGGCCCGGTTGCCGCCCACGGCGCAGATCATGCACCAGTCGCGGATCGCGAACACTGTCGCGCCCAAAGCGGGAAGGCGGTATGTCGGCAATATTCAGGCAAATCTCGATCGCTCGCAGCAGGGACATGGCCCATCATCTCCTTGTTTCGACCCTGTACCCGCCCGTCGGCCGCAACGGCGCTGCCGTGAAGCCGGTCCGAATCGGATGCGATAATGCTGATAAGCGTTTTCCTACTAGTCTAGGTTTTTTCTTGTGATGACCAATGATTCCACCACTGCGGCACCCGATGCCGAAAACTCCGTTCGCCTGACTCTCGAACGGCTTATCCACGAAACCGGCGTCGGCTATGCCGAATTGTCGCGGCTCATCGGGCGGAATCCTGCCTATATCCAGCAGTATCTGAAGCGCGGGGTGCCGCGCCGCCTCGCCGAGGATGACCGCCGCCGCCTCGCCCGCCATTTCGCCATCAGCGAAGCACGGCTGGGTGCGCCGCCAGCGGCGGCCGTGCACATCCAGCCGGATTCGGCCAGCGACGGCTGCATCGAACTTCCCTATCTCGGGCGCGGCAATGGCAGGCTGACAGTCGACGCAGCGCTGCTGCACGGCCTGCAACCTGCACACGCGGCCTGGCTTGCAGCGCACCGGATACAGGGCGACGCCATGGTCCCCACCCTCCTCGACGGGGATGTCATTCTGGTCGACACCGCCGACGCGACCCACCCGCGCGACGGGCTATATGCGCTGGAAGGCGAACCCGATGCGCAGGTAAAGCGGCTTGCGGTGAACCCTTCAAACGGGCGCATCACCATCCTGTCCGACAATGCTTCCTATGCATCCTTTGCCGACTGCGACCCGGCAGCCATCAGGATCATCGGCCGGGTGGTATGGCTGGGTCGCCGGTTCTGAAACCCGGCTATCGGCCCAGAATGCCCAGCACCAGCGCCGCCGCGCCGCCCAGCACGAATCCGCCCACCACGCCCGCCGATGGCTGGCCGACGAACAGGCCGACGGCAAAGCCCACCAGCGCACCCAGCGCCATCAGCACGCCATAACCGCGTCCGCCGGGTGAGGATTTGTCACGCATGGAAGGCCGCCCCGTCAGGAAGTCCGCGTCGCACCGTTGCGGCAGCGAAAGTGGGGCGATCGACGGGAATTGAACCCGCAACCTCTGGTACCACAAACCAGCGCTCTAACCAATTGAGCTACGATCGCCATACTGCCCGCGTACCATATGGCCAACGCGAGGAGTGCGGCAATAGGCACGGCCCCCGCCGCCGTCAAGATAAAGCGAGGCCTTCCCCCGAAGGGCGTTATTTGCCGACGTTATAGGCAAGGCTCGGGTCGTCGAGCTGGAAGCCGACGAGCACCTCGAACGTCGCCGCCCTGACTGCCGCCTTCACCTGCGGATCCGACATCGGATCGACCAGCGAATCCAGTTGGTCGGGCTGGCGCTTCTTGCTGATGCGTTCCTGAACATCTGCGGGCAGCGTGACAGCCGAACGGTGCACATCGGCGCGCGCGCCGCCCGTGGTCTCGGTCCTGAGCTGGCTATCGGCGAACTTCAGCAGCACGCCGGTCTGCTGCTTCGACACCAGCACATTGCCGCCCTGCACCATGGCGACGAACACCGGCAGATAGAGTTCACGCGCCGGTCCCGCCTTGCGGCGCTGCGCCGAAACGGTGAACACCACATCCGTCGTCAGATATTCAGGTCCTTCGATGCAGCGGCCCGTCACGTCGATCAGTTGCGCTGTCACATCGATCGCATCGGCGTCGCGGCTTTGCTGCGGGTCGAATCGGGTGACGCTTCCGGCATAGGCCGGAACGGCGACTGCGGGGCATTGCGACCGCTTCACTTCCAGCGGATTGCGGTTGCAGGCCGACAGCGCCAGTGCCGACGCGACGATCCCGAGCAAAAGATAGGCCTTCGACAAGTGCATCTCCTTGGGCATCGGACAAGCCCGCGCGCGGGCTTGTCCTTAGTCTTGGGCACGCCTTCTTGGGAAGGGGCTTCATGCCTGACATCTTCTGCCCTAAGAGAGCCGCATGGTCATGAAGCCCGCCTTAAAAGTTCTGATCGCTGCCCCGCGCGGTTTTTGTGCAGGCGTCGAGCGGGCGATCCGCATCGTCGAACTCGCGCTCGAAAAATATGGCCCGCCGGTCTATGTCCGCCACGAGATCGTCCATAACCGCTTCGTCGTCGACGGGCTGAAAGCCCGTGGCGCCATCTTCGTCAAGGAACTCGACGAGGTGCCCGACGGCGCACAGGTGATCTTTTCCGCCCACGGCGTTCCCAAGCAGATCCCCGCCACCGCCCAGCAACGCGGGCTGGACTGGCTCGATGCGACCTGCCCGCTGGTTTCCAAGGTGCATCGGCAGGCCGAACGCATGGTCGAACAGGGCCGCCACATCCTGTTCGTCGGCCACGCAGGCCACCCGGAAGTGATCGGCACGTTCGGGCAGGTGCCCGAGGGATCGATCACGCTTGTAGAAACAGCCGACGACGCGCGCAGCGTCGCGCCGCCGTCCGAACTCCTGGGCTTTCTCACGCAGACGACGCTTTCCGTCGACGACACCGCCGAGATCGTCGCCACCCTGCAGGCGCGTTTCCCGTCGATCCAGGGCCCCAAGGGCGAGGATATCTGCTACGCGACTTCGAACCGGCAGTCCGCCGCCAAGACCATCGCCAGCCAGTGCCAGCTGGTGCTGGTGATCGGCAGCGAAAACAGCAGCAACTCGCAGCGCCTGCGCGAAGTGGCATTGCGCAGCGGCGCGCGCGCGCACCTGATCCTGCGCGCCGAATCGATCGACTGGGGCTGGTTCGATGACGTCGAAACGGTCGGCATCACCGCCGGCGCCTCCGCGCCCGAGGTATTGGTGCGCGAAGTCGTCGATGCCCTTGCCGAACGCTATGAAGTCTCGGTCGAGGAAGTCGTCAACGCGACGGAAGACGTGGTTTTCAAGCTGCCGCGCGGCCTCGCCGCCTGATTCGCCAGACACGGGGGAACGACATGGCCGTCTATACGGACGTCCCGGCAGAGGCGCTGGAACAATTCCTCGCCCGCTATGGGCCGGCGCGACTGGTTTCCGCCAAGGGCATCGCCGAAGGGGTTTCGAACTCGAACTTCCTCGTCGAAACCACAGCGGCGCGCTACATCCTCACCCTTTATGAACACCGGATCGATCTGGCCGAACTGCCGTGGTTCCTGTCGCTGATGGAGCATCTGGCCGACGCCGGGCAGCCGGTCCCCCGCCCCATCCGCGACGCGCACGGCGAGGCGCTGCAACAACTGATGGGCAAGGCTGCCTGCCTCATCCAGTATCTGCCCGGCGTTTCGGTTTCCCGGCCGACCGTCACACAGGCCGGGGCTGCGGGCCGCGCGCTCGCGCAACTGCATCTGGCAGGCGAAAGCTTCACCGCGACGCGCGCCAATGCGCTAGGCCCGGATCACTGGCGCGAAGTCACCGACGAGCTGGGCGACCGGCTGGAGGGCATCGAACCGGGCCTTGCCGAACTGGTGCAGGCGCGCGTCGCCGATGTCGTTGCCCGCTGGCCCGGCGGTCTGCCGCAAGGAACCATCCACGCCGACCTCTTCCCGGACAATGTGCTGATGCTCGGCTCCGAAGTCACCGGTCTCATCGACTTCTATTTCGCCTGCACCGACCTCCTGGCCTATGATCTGGCGGTTCTCCATGCCGCATGGTGCTTTCCGGCCGATGGTTCGGCGCCGCTAGCGGCCCACGCCGAAGCAATGCTTGCCGGATACACCTCGGTCCGTCCGCTGACCGACGCCGAACTGCGCGCGCTGCCGCTTCTGGGGCAGGGGGCAAGCCTGCGCTTCCTGCTCAGCCGCGCGCAGGACTGGCTCGCCCCGCCGTCCGATGCGCTGGTGCAGCGCAAGGATCCGCGCCCGTTCGCCCGCCGGCTTCGCTATTTTGCGTCGCTCGATGCCTGAGCCGCTTCCGGAAGTGCTCGTTGCCACCGACGGCGCGTGCAAGGGAAACCCCGGCCGTGGCGGCTGGGCGGCGATCCTCATCTGGAACGGCACCGAGAAAATCCTTTCCGGCGCCGAGGCTGAAACCACCAACAACCGCATGGAACTGACTGCCGCACTGCGCGCGCTCGAAGCGATGCGCAAACCGGCCGCAATCACCCTGCAAACCGACAGCCGCTACCTGCTGGACGGCATCACCAAATGGATCCACGGCTGGAAAAAGAACGGCTGGCGCAACGCCGCACGCGAACCGGTCCGCAACGCCGATCTGTGGATGGCGCTGGACGTTGCGGTCAAACCGCACAGCATCCGCTGGGAGTGGGTGCGCGGCCATTCCGGCCACCCGCTCAATGAACGCGCCGACAGCCTCGCCAACGAGGCGATCGCCGCCCATTTTCGACAGCCCTGAAGGAACCCCATGGCATCCGGCCTGATCGCCCTCCTCGATGACATCGCCGCCATTGCGAAGCTGGCCGCCGCTTCGCTCGACGATATCGGCGCCGCTACCGCCAAGGCCGGCGCCAAGTCGGCAGGCGTCGTGATCGACGACGCCGCCGTCACGCCAACCTATGTCACCGGCTTCACACCAGACCGCGAGCTGCCGATCATCTGGCGGATCGCCAAGGGCTCGCTCCGCAACAAGCTGCTGTTCCTGACGCCGATCTTCATCGCGCTCGCCGCATTCCTGCCGGCTGCCCTCACCCCGCTGCTGATGCTGGGTGGCGCGTTCCTCTGCTTCGAAGCGGCGGAAAAAGTGCTGGAAAAGACCGGGATGCACCACACATCCCCCCACGACGACGAAACTCCGGCCTTTCTGGAACCCGCCGAACAGGAATCGAAGATGGTGAACGGGGCAATCCGCACCGATCTCATCCTCTCGGCTGAAATTCTGGCGATCGCGCTTGGCGAACTGGACAACCTGCCACTCACGACGACGGCGGCGGCGCTCGTCGGCGTCAGCCTTGCGGTCACCGCGCTCGTCTATGGCGGCGTCGCCCTGATCGTGAAGATGGACGACATCGGCTATCGCCTTGCGCAGCGGGAAGGCAACGGCTCGCAGGCGATCGGTCGCGCACTCGTCGCCGGGATGCCGCATCTGCTGTCGTCGCTCTCGGTGATCGGCACGGCGGCGATGGCGTGGGTCGGCGGCGGCATCGTCCTGCACGGCCTTGAAACGACGGGGCTGCTGCCCGCACTGCCGCAAACGTTCCACCATTGGGCGCATGGCGTAGCCACGCTGACACCGGTCATGACGGGCGCTCTCGAATGGGTGGTGAACGCAGCGCTTGCCGGTGTGTTCGGCCTGGTGCTTGGCGGAGTGATCGCGGCACTGGTCACGCTTGGCGGAAAGCTTCGCCCCCGCACCTGACAGATTGCAGCAGCTTGCCAGCCCAGAAGGCAGCGCCCATACCCGCGCGATTGCCACAAGGAGGAGGCCAGCGATGACGACGACCCGCGAAATCCATCTGAAAAGCCGCCCGACAGGTATGCCGGGCGCCGAGCATTTCGAAGTCAAAACCGTCGACCTGCCGGCGCCTGCCGCCGGCGAAGTGCTGGTCCGCAACCTCTATATGTCGGTCGATCCCTATATGCGCGGCCGCATGTACGACCGGCCAAGCTATTCGCCGCCGTTTCAGGTGGGCAAGGTAATGGAAGGCGGAGCGGTCGGCGAAGTGATCGCTTCGTCCGATCCGGCGTTCAAGCCGGGCGACATCGTCAGCAGCATGGCCGGGTGGCGCGAAGCGTTCGTCCAGCCCGGCTCGGCCCTGATGAAGCTGCCCGCGATCGATGGCGTGCCGGTGCAGGCCTATCTGGGCATTCTGGGGATGCCCGGTCTTACCGCATGGGCCGGCCTCACGCAGATCGGCCAGCCGCGCGAAGGCGATACCGTGTTTGTTTCAGGCGGCGCCGGCGCAGTCGGCTCGACGGTGGCGCAGGTGGCGAAGATTCTTGGCTGCACGGTGGTCGCAACCGCCGGCACCGACGAAAAATGCGCCTGGCTGAAATCGGTCGGCGTCGATCATGCGATCAACTACCGCACGGCGCCAAGCCTGCTCGATGCCGTGCGGCAGGCTGTGCCCAAGGGAATCGATATCTATTTCGACAATGTCGGCGGCGAGCATCTGGAAGTCGCAATCGATGTGGCGCGGCCGTTCGCCCGCTTCGTCGAATGCGGGATGATTTCCGGCTACAATGCAACCGAACCGGTGCCCGGCCCGTCGAACATTATTATGGTCGTAGGCAAATCACTGAAGATGCAGGGCTTCATTGTCACCCAGTTTGCCGGCCTGCAGAATGAATTCATCGCCCAGATGGGTGAATGGGTCGGGAAGGGCCGCATCAAGTGGCAGGAAACGGTGGTGGAAGGCATTGAAAAGGCGCCTGACGCCTTCATCGGCCTGTTCAAAGGCAGCAACAGCGGCAAGATGCTGGTCAAGCTGTAAGGGCGGCGTGTCGGGTTGCGTTGCCGTGCATGGCCGAACCGGCTATGCGCGGTTCTCGCAACCACACGGAAAGCCAACGACATGTCCCGCCGCCGGCAGATCTACGAAGGCAAGGCCAAGATCCTCTACGAGGGTCCGGAGCCTGGCACGCTCATCCAGTATTTCAAGGACGACGCCACCGCCTTCAACGCCCAGAAAAAGGGCACCATCAGCGGCAAGGGGGTGCTGAACAACCGCATCTCCGAGCATCTGTTCACGCTGCTGGGCAACATCGGTATCCCGACGCACTTCATCAAGCGCCTCAACATGCGCGAACAACTCGTGCGGCAGGTGGAAATCATCCCGATCGAGGTGGTGGTGCGCAACGTCGCCGCCGGTTCGCTGTCGAAGCGCCTCGGTATCGAGGAAGGCACCCAGCTTCCGCGCACGATCCTCGAATATTACTACAAGGACGATGCGCTGGGTGATCCGATGATCACCGAGGAACATGTCGCCTGCTTCGGCTGGGCCGGACAGGACGAACTAGCCGACATCGTCGACATGGCCATCCGCACCAACGATTTCCTGACCGGCCTGTTCGCCGGAATCGGCATCCGCCTCGTCGACTTCAAGCTGGAGTTCGGCCGCCTCTGGGAAGACGACTACAGCCGGGTGATTCTCGCCGATGAAATCAGCCCCGACGGCTGCCGCCTGTGGGACATGAAGACCAGCGAGAAGCTCGACAAGGACCGCTTCCGCCGCGACCTCGGCGGCGAGGTAGAGGCCTATCAGGAAGTCGCGCGGCGGCTCGGCCTGCTGCCCGAAGGAACCGACGGCGCCGTCCTCGATCTTGGCGAAGCCCGCAAGGCCCGGACGACCAAATGATGGTCTGGCGGCAGATGAACCGGGCGCTGCTGCTGGCAGGCCCGGCGCTGTTGATGTCGGCCGCACCCGCCGCCGCCCAGTCGAAACTGCCCGACCTGCCGCGCCTGATCTCGGCGCGCGCCGTCACCTCGATGCCGGCCCCCGCCCCGACCGAGGTCATCCGTTATGGCGACGGTCCGTCGCAGCAGGTCGAACTGTTCATGCCCGCCAGTGCCGGCACCGACGCCCGCCTGCCGGTCGTCGTCATGGTGCACGGCGGTTGCTGGCGCCGCGATCTGGCCGGCCCCGAACTGATGCGCCCGGCGGCAGGTGCGCTCGTCGAAAAGGGCTATGCCGTCTGGTCGATCAGCTACCGCCGCATCGACGAGGAAGGTGGTGGCTATCCCGGCACCTATGCCGATGTCGCGCGCGCGATCGACATGGTTCGCGAACAGGCCGA
>NZ_DBNHFX010000126.1:0-6038 GCF_057137845.1 Sandaracinobacteroides sp.
GTCACGTCGGCGACAGGGGCGCCATCGGCGGCAGCAAGAAGCATGTCCACCGCGTGCGGATGCGTCCAGAAGAGGGGGGCCGCACCGAGATTGACCTGAACTTCGAGCAGCCTGCCCAGCTTTCCCGAGTGGGCGAGGGTGAGGGCAGCCTGAAAGGGAGGCAGCCGCCTTCGTATTGCCCCAAGTGTCAGGCGGGTTTCCGCGCTGCCGAGCGCATCCGAGATCTGCACCAGTTCCTGCATGCTGTTGCACAAGTGCTTTTCGACGTGCAGTGCGCGCGCTCCATGCCGGATCGCGTCGAGGATCAGCGCCGCGCGGCCTGGCGTGCGTGTGGCGATTGCCACGAGATCCGGGCGAACCGAAGCCAGCAACGCATGCCCATCGGCAAAGGCGGTTCCGGCACCATGGTGTCGGGCCGCACGTTCGGCTGCCTCACGGTCGCTGTCGGCGACGGCGACGAGCCTCAGCCGTGGATGGGCAGCGATCGCTTCGGCATGGGCGAGCGGAAACCAGCAGGCCGGGGCCTGCGCGCGGACGGCCGGGCTGGTGAAGGCCCCCATGCGGCCGCACCCGACGACGGCGGCTGTATAGGTCATGCCCATTGCAACAGGGTCGTCAGGTGTGCGGGCTGGCGCAAAAGCAGGCCGGCATAGGCGTCGGCCAGTTGTGTAGCAGGCATGGAGTGCGCCGTGAACGGAGAAGCGTCGATCGTGCCGTTGGCGAGGAGCTCGAGCAGGAACGCGAGGTTGTCGCGTTCGTTCCAGCGTGCGAACCCGCGTGGATCCGGAAGTTCCACAGACATGCCGACGGACCGGATGCAAAGCTGCTTCTGGTAGAAATGTTCGGGCGCCAGCGGATTGGCAACCGGGGCGGGAAGGTTTCTGCCGGGGAACCCTAGCACGGCTATGGTGCCCCGTTTGCAGGTGGCGGCAAGTGCTGTTTGCCAGTCCTCCCAACTGTTCGTCGTCGAGATCACGACATCGGCGCCACCGGCCAGCCAGTCCGGTCCGTCTGCCACGGTGCCGCGCCCCCCAGTCCAGCAGGCGCCCGCTCGCAGCGCCAAGTCGCCAAGGGATGACTGATCGCTGATTGCCGCAACGCGGGCACCGGCCAGCGCTGCCATGGTGACTGCCGTTTGCCCCAATGCGCCAAGCCCCAGCACCAGCACGCGGCTTCCGGCCCTGACGCCGGATTCGAGCACTGCATTGTAGCCCAAGTGAAACAGGTAGCTGATCGACGCCTGCTCGCTGCTCAGGCCTGAGGGGATGACGGCAAGCACTTCATCATCGGCCAGCAGCATGGCATCGCGATGCGAGGTGAAGGAAAGCACGCGATCACCCGGCTGTGCGCGGGTGACACCGGAGCCGGATGCGACGACTTCCGCGACATGGCAGTATCCCGAAACCCGGGGGTAAACAGGGCCGGGGCGCAGCGGCGGGGCGCCCGTCCAGGCGGCAAGTTCCGTGCCGGGCGAAATAGCGCTGACAATGGCGCGGCACAGGTGCTGGCCTTCACCCGCAGGCGATAGTGCCTGACGCCGCCATGCAAGCTGGCCCGGACCGTCGAGCCATGCGACGTTGGCTTCCGACGGCACGTTCATACCGGATAGCCCCGGCCGATCAGGATATAGCGGTCTCCACGGTCGCGTTCGAGATCATCGTTGACGATGAAACCGGCATTCACCGGCTCGCCCGGTTCCTTGTCGGCGTGGCTGCTCCAGCCGCAGAACTCCCACTTGCCGGGGGCGATCTTGCGCCACCAGCGCGGGTTGCGATGCTGGTCCATCAGAAAGTCCAGCCCGCGCCGGTCGATGCCCAGCCATTCGCAGAAACGTTCGTCATAGCGCGCCGGCTGCTGTTCGTGGTGTCGCACCAGCGCCAGCGCCTGATTCCGCGTCAGCCGCCCGTGGCGGATTTCGCGGCAGGCATGATCCGTCACCTTCGAGTATCCGTGCCGGTAGAGCTTCAGCACGTCGTGCAGGTTCATGTAGTTGAAGCAGTCGACATGGTCGTAGGTATCGAACGTGCGATCGAAGCGGCATGTGCGATAGTCGTGTTGTTCGATCATCTGCTCGTGCTGGGCTTTGGGATCCCAGCGCACGAAATTGCCAAGATAGATGCCCCTGACGCCAACGGTGTCGAGCGCCTTGTCGTCGGGGTAGCGCCATGGTTCCATGTCGGCCTCTGTCAGCACATCGAACAGCGACGGAAGATCGGAAGCCTCGTGCCTCAGAAGGTCGTGATCCTTCCGATAGCGGCGCGACATTTCGACTTCCTGTTCATGGCTGAACATGCCCACCTGTTCGAGACCCTGATGCGCCCCCCAGATGATCAGCGGCACGCCCGTGCGCACCGCCGTCTGCACCGGCCACACGGTCTGGCCGGCAAGAACATGCCAATAGAGGCTGCCGAACATCCGCAACGACGTGCGGGTCACGCGGCGCACGGTCTCGGGGTTCACCGTCAGTTGCCGGATGTCGACATTGAACCGGATGCGCAGGTTGGCAAGATTGCGAATGCCGAGCGGCGAATTATAGTGCCGGTTATAGCTGACGACGAGCGGGTTCAGCCCAAGCCTTTCCTTCACCAGATGCAGGATGAAATGGCTGTCCTGCCCACCACTTACCGGAACGATGCAGTCGTAATTCTGGCCCGACGGAGAGCGGTAGGGCTGAACCAGTTGCTCCAGCCGGCGCCAGCGTGCGTCCCAGTCGAGCCGGTCTTTTTCCTCGTGGATACGGCAGCCCGAACAGATGCCGTCGTCGTCGATCACGAGACCCAGCGGGTGACTGTCGTGGTAGAGGCAGCGCTTGCAGATTTTATGGGCCGCGCTCACGCCGGAACCTCCAGCCCGCTGAAAGACGCCTGTCGCAGAGGCATTCCGGGCAGCCGGCGCTTCATGTGCTGGATGGCATGCTCGTTCCAGCTCAGTGGATTGCCGATGGCAATTGCGGCGATGTCGTCACGTTCCAGCAGACGCCGGGCCATGGCCGGGTCGCCCAGCCCGCCGAAGGCGATCTTCGGAATGGCGGCAAGGGGAAAGAGTTCGATGATCTGCGGGTCGAAACTGCCCATATGCCCCTCGTGTTGCCAGTCCACCGCCAGCACTTCCGAAATCCGCCCCCCCGCCAGCAGGTCGAGGACGGCCGGAGTCAACACACTGTCGGTGTGTTTGCGATAATCCCGCCACATGATCCGCCCGGATTCGACCGACAGCGGAAGCGATGCGATCACAGCCTGCGCCCCAAGGCTTTCGGCAATGGCGTCGATTTCTCCGGGGCCATCCCGCAGCAGTGAATCGATGCTCAGGCGGTCGGCTCCGCGTTTCACGGCGGCCACAGCGTCGGCAACGTTTCGAATGCCGCCGCCATATACCAGCGGCGTCGATAGGCCGATCCGGTTGATGCGTTCCAGAAGATCGAGATCAGGGCCATTATTTCCCCGGTCGATCACCTGCAGGATAATCTCGTCGGCGCCCCAGCGGTCGTAGTTCTGCGCGATGACGGCTGCATCGCCCATCGGAAGCCAGCGGCCGTATCCGAACGACTGCACGGCGATCCCGCGACGGACGACGATGGCGGCAGCCAGGCGTTTGCGGATCATGCGACGTCTCCACCGGTCAGCCCATCGACGACCGAGCGAAGCAGCGCACGCCCGGCTTCCTGGCTCTTTTCAGGGTGAAACTGCAGGCCGATCACCTGATCGCGGCGGATGGCCGCCGTCAGCACCGAACCGTGCCGGGCGCTGGCGAGGCGGTATTCGTCAGGCACGTGAACGGCAAAGCTGTGGTTGAAATAGAAGGCGTCGCCATCGCTGCCACGCGCAACCGGGTCGGGCTTTTCCACCTCCAGCCGGTTCCAGCCGATGTGCCAGCCGGCGCCCGGCAGAGGATCGACCTTGCCCGGAATCAGGCCGAGTCCGGCCGTTGTCCGGTATTCGCTCGATTCATCCACCAGCAATTGCATGCCAAGACAGATGCCCAGCAAAGGCCGCCCGGCCTTCACGGCCGTGCGCACATAGGTGTCGAGACCGGTCAGCGCGAGGGTTTCCATCGCAAGCGGGAAGGCGCCGACGCCAGGAAGGACGAGGAGATCGCACGCGTCGAGAATCTGCACGTCCGAGGTGATGCGGCAGCGATGGCCGATGCTGTGGAATGCCCGCTGCACCGACGAAAGATTTCCCGCGCCATAATCGATGACGCCGATGGTGCGCCGGTTCACAGCCCGACCCCCACCCGAAAGCGGCGGACGACGCTGCCGTCGGCGCGGACGTCGAACAGTTCGCGGTTGGCGGATGCGCGCACCCTGTCCCAGAAGTCGGTGACATGGATGCCGATATAGTCGCAGAATGCTGCAATATATTCCGGCGCACAGGCGTTATCATATTGTTCTACCAGCCCGATCGCTTCGTTGCGGGTCAGGCGTTGCAGGCGGATTTCCTCGTTCACATAGTCGGTCACGCGGCCGAATCCGAACTTGTAGTATTTGATCATCTGGTTCAGCGTCACCCAATCTTCATCTAGCGAAGTCACTCCTGCCAGATCGCCCGTGTTCTCTACGGTGTCGGTGCGGATGCGAATGCCGCTGGCGACGGCGTACATCCCATTGTTGACGAGTGACCAGTCGCCCAGAAACCAGCCGAGATAGACGATTTGCAGGCGGTGCTGCTCGAAGGCGTCGGGTGACGGATAGCGGTACGGAATAAGCTCGCGCGGATCAGCGCCGCTTTCCAGCATCCAGTCCAGCCCGCCACCCGAGAGGGTGTTCATGTAGCGCAGGTTGTTGCCATCATAGCCGGTGCGGCCCAGTGTTTTCAGGTCTCCGAGCTGGAGGCCGGGATTTTCACCCCACAGGATCAGGGAAATGCCATGCTCGATCGCAAGCTGCGGGACCGAGCTGAACAACGCCAGTTCTGTCGATCGCGCCCAGTTCGTGAACCTGTCGAAGCTGGCGCGCATCATCTGCCGCCATGTTCCGGGCGCAGGCGCCGACAGCACCAGATCGAAGCCCAGGCTGACGAGGTTCGACAGATTGTCGACGCCACGTTCGGTCACCTGTTCGGGCGGATAGCTGAGGCATGCGAGCAGTGGCTTCAGCCCCAGCCTGTCGCGGATCCACAACGCCTGACGCGTGCTGTCCTTTCCGCCGCTGACACCGATGATGCAGTCATAGACTTGTCCGGGGCGCTTTTCACGCTTTGCCAGCAGGTCTTCCAGAATCTCGTAACGCTCCTGCCAGTCCACATATTGCAGGCGTTCGAAATAATCGCAGGCAGGGCAGATTCCGGCGTCCGTGAATCGCGAGTTGGGGCGCGTGTCCGGTTGCAGGCAGCAGGGGCAGTATTTCATAGGTTTACAGCCTCGCTGATGTTCCTGAGGTGCTGGATTCCCTTGTGTGGCAGAACGCAAGGCGGTGCCCATGGTGGCAGGATCGACAGGGTTGTGCGGCCGGCGGCCAGGGCAATGGTCAGCGCAAAGCTGTTCAATCCGGCGACGTGGCTGGCAGCCGCGAGATCCGAGGCCAGCCCCGTTCCCCGTGACAGGGTAGGGTGGCGGTCGGCATTGTCGGCCATCCAGCGGTCGTAATGCCCCTCGGGATCGGAAGGATGTGGCCGCAGGCGCAAGGGCAGGTCGGCGGGCAGCCCGATCCGGTCCCAGTTGCTGATCAGATGGTCGAGCGCCTGAAAACACCCATCCTGTCTGCGGCCCCAGTCGTCGCGCGCTGGTTCCAGCACCAGCAGCAATCCATGCGGTTCATGGTCGAGGCGGCGCTCGGCTGCGGCGATCTCTGCCAGCGTGTTCTCGAGATAGAGGTTTGGCAACTGATGAACGGAAATGCCGGGAAACTGCGCGCGGGCAAGTTCAAGTGCATCCATGTCGGCGACGATCAGTTCGTCCGGAAACAGCGTTTCACCCTGCCGGGTGAAGCGGTCGTGGTAGTTCACCCAATGGTCGAGCACGGCAAAGCTGGGGATCGCGGCATCGGCTGCACGTTTCCGGGCCTGATGTTCGATGTCGCTTTGCCAGCCGGTGCCGCTGAC
>NZ_DBNHFX010000127.1:0-2001 GCF_057137845.1 Sandaracinobacteroides sp.
CCGATCCGAACCCGCCGCGAAGGCGCGATCCTTGAAGTCACGCTCGACCGGCCCAAGGCCAATGCCATCGACCTCAAGACCAGCCGGGTGATGGGCCTGACCTTCCGCGAATTCCGCGACGACGACAGCCTGCGGGTCTGCATCCTGCGCGCCGAGGGCGAAAAGTTCTTCTGCCCCGGCTGGGACCTGAAGGCGGCGGCGGACGGCGACGCGGTGGACGGCGATTATGGCGTTGGCGGTTTCGGCGGCCTGCAGGAATTGCCGAACCTGAACAAGCCGGTCATCGCCGCGATCAACGGCATCTGCTGCGGCGGCGGGTTGGAACTGGCGCTGTCGGCCGACCTGATCCTGTGTTCGTCGAATGCGACCTTCGCCTTGCCGGAAATCCGGTCCGGCACCGTCGCCGACGCCGCCTCGATCAAGCTGCCGAAGCGCATTCCCTATCATGTGGCGATGGACCTCCTGCTCACCGGCCGCTGGTTCGATGCCGAAGAGGCGCTGCGCTGGGGGATCGTCAAGGAAATCACCTCTCAGGCCGACCTGCTGCCCAAGGCCTGGGATCTGGCGCGGCTGCTGGAATCGGGGCCGCCGCTGGTTTATGCGGCCATCAAGGAAGTGGTGCGCGAAGCCGAGAACATGCGCTTCCAGGATGCGCTGAACCGGATCACCAAACGGCTGATGCCGACCGTCGACCGGCTCTATTCCTCGGAAGACCAGCTGGAAGGCGCCCGCGCCTTTGCCGAAAAACGCGATCCGGTCTGGAAAGGCCGCTGAGCCCTTCGCCGGCAGGCGGCGCCGATTGGCGCCCTTGCCGGCGGCACACTGAACGGAATTTCTGTGATCAGTGGTGCCGGTGAAGGGACTCGAACCCCCGACCCCATCATTACGAATGCGCTCGGCCTCGTCCAACTGGATATGATGTCCGTCAAAACTCATAACAAAATCAGTGCTTTACCTTGATATTCGGTTGGCGTCCGCCCAAGTGGATCGTAACGTGTTCTCGAAATTTCTCGAAAACAGGAGCGACACATGGCGACGACGATGACCTTCACAGACAGCGCGATCCAGCGGATCAAACCGCTGTCGGCGATGGAGTGGTATTCAGACAAGACCTATCGCGGGCTGCGCCTGTCCGTCACGTCGGGCGGCACGAAGACGTGGTACGCATCGAAGTGGGACGGCGCGGCACAGAAGTCGCGGCAGGTGAAGATCGGCCAGTTCCCGAGCATGAAGCGGGATGAGGCGTGGCGGATCGCGTCCGAGGTCAAGTCGGAGATGGACGCCGGAGACTTCATGAGCCGCGCAGAGAAGGCGGTGAAGGCGGTCGAGGAGGAAATGCCCCTGCCGAACCTTGCCGACGCGCTCGACGCCTATCTGTCGCATCAGACCGGCCCGCGCTTCTCGGGCAAGAGCCGGATGCAGGCCGACACCGCCGACGAATACCGCCGCACGTTTCGCCTTCACCTCGCCATGTGGGAAGATGTGCAGATCGACAAGCTGCCGACCCGCAACATCAACCAGCACCTGAACGCCTTGCAGAAAGACCGCCCGCACGCCGCCTACCGCGCCCATGCCGTGATCGGCGCGACGCTGCGCCATGCCTGCAAGGTTCACGCCATCGTCGTGCCGATCCCGACGCTGACCGACATCACGAAGCAGCCGAAGCGCGACGTTGACCGCGACATCGACTGGGCCGACCGCTGGAAGGAAGTCGTGGCGATTGACAACCCGATCAAACGCGCCTGCTGGGAATTGCGCTGGCACATGGGCTGCCGCGAGAACGTCCTGCGCGAACTGACGTGGTCGCAGGTCGATCTCGAAAAAGGCACCGTGACATTCGCCCGCCTCAAGCGCGACGAAAACGGGCGCACCGCCGCCATCTCCGATTACGCGCTGTCCGTCTTCCAGCGACTGCGCGACATGCACGCGAGCGATTGGGTGTTTCCGTCCGTCCGCCGCATCAAGGGCAAGCACGGCCATCTCGACGTTCTGGACCGCCTG
>NZ_DBNHFX010000128.1:0-1428 GCF_057137845.1 Sandaracinobacteroides sp.
TCTCTGCACATGACGATCCAGACTGCGGTGCTGATCGAAACGCTGGTCGAACTTGGCGCCGATGTCCGCTGGGCGTCGTGCAACATCTTCTCGACGCAGGATCACGCTGCGGCGGCAATTGCTGCGCGCGGGATTCCGGTGTTCGCCGTAAAGGGCGAAACGCTTGAAGAATACTGGGAATATGTGATCCGCATCTTCGACTGGGGTGTCGACACCACGGCCAACATGATCCTCGACGATGGCGGCGACGCGACGATGTTCGCGCTGTGGGGCGCCCGCGCCGAGGCGGGCGAGGAACTGTTCACCCCCGGCAACGAGGAAGAGGAAATCTTTGTGAAGACCCTCCGCCGCTTCCTTGCCGAGCGGCCGGGCTATCTCACGCAGACGGTCGCCAGCATCAAGGGCGTGTCCGAGGAAACGACGACCGGCGTCCACCGGCTGTATGAACTGGCGAAGAAGGGCAAATTGCCGTTCCCGGCGATCAACGTGAACGACAGCGTCACCAAGTCGAAGTTCGACAATCTCTATGGCTGCAAGGAATCACTGGTCGATGCGATTCGCCGGGCGACCGACGTGATGCTGGCCGGCAAGGTGGCCTGCGTCGCCGGGTTCGGCGATGTGGGC
Source organism: Sandaracinobacteroides sp. (assembly GCF_057137845.1). Taxonomy (NCBI): domain Bacteria; kingdom Pseudomonadati; phylum Pseudomonadota; class Alphaproteobacteria; order Sphingomonadales; family Sphingosinicellaceae; genus Sandaracinobacteroides; species Sandaracinobacteroides sp. The sequence continues at coordinate 625 of NZ_DBNHFX010000128.1, forward strand.
AAGGGATCGGCGGCCTCGCTTCGGAATGGCGGCGCGCGCGTCCTCGTCACCGAGGTGGACCCGATCTGCGCGCTGCAGGCAGCGATGGAAGGCTATGAAGTGGTGACGATGGACGAAGCCGCGAAGCGCGCTGACATCTTCGTTACCGCGACGGGTAACGTCGATGTGATCACCGTTGAACATATGCGCTCGATGAAGAACATGGCGATCGTGTGCAACATCGGGCACTTCGACAGCGAAATCCAGATTTCCGGCCTTTCGAACCTGAAGTGGACGGAAATCAAACCGCAGGTCGACGAAGTGGAATTCGCCGACGGCCATCGCATCATCGTGCTGGCGAAGGGCAGGCTGGTGAACCTCGGCTGCGCGACCGGCCACCCGAGCTTTGTCATGTCGTCGTCGTTCACCAATCAGGTGCTGGCGCAGATCGAACTGTGGACCGGCGGCGACCGCTATCGCAACGAGGTTTACGTGCTGCCGAAGCATCTGGACGAAAAGGTGGCGGCGCTGCACTTGGATAAGCTTGGCGTGAAGCTGACCACGCTTACCGCGCAGCAGGCGGCCTATATCGGTGTGCAGCAGCAAGGCCCGTTCAAGCCGGATCACTACCGCTATTAGGGCGGTGGTCATGAACGGCCTCGATGAAGCCGGGCTGCATGCGCTTGGCCTGCAATTGGCGGCCGCTTTGCAACCGGGCGATGTGGTGGCGCTGTCGGGCGATCTGGGCGCCGGCAAGACGACGCTTGCCCGCGCCATCCTGCGTGGCCTTGGCCATCACGGCGAAGTGCCCAGCCCGACGTTCAC
>NZ_DBNHFX010000129.1:0-9567 GCF_057137845.1 Sandaracinobacteroides sp.
GCTGGAACTCGCCAGCGGCAGCGGCGAACATGTCACGCATTTCGCCGCGGCACTGCCGGCGATCGACTGGCAGCCAAGCGACCCTTCGGCCGAAGCGCGTGCATCGGTCGCCGCGCGAATCGCCGAAACCGGCCTAGCCAACATCCGGCCCCCGCTCGACATCGACGCCGCCCACCCGGCAAGCTGGCCGATCACGCGGGCCGATGCGCTGCTGGCGATCAACATGGCGCACATCAGCCCATGGGCGGCAACCATCGGCCTGTTTCAGGGGGCGGGCCGTCTGCTTGCCGCCGGGGCGCCGCTGATTCTTTACGGGCCGTGGATCGAAGACGATATCGAAACCGCGCCCACGAACCTTGCGTTCGATGCCGATCTGCAGGCCCGCAATCCGGCCTGGGGCCTGCGCCATCGCGCGCAGGCCGATCAGCTTGCGCTCGCCTCGGGGCTGCGCCCCGTTGCCCGCCATCCGATGCCCGCCAACAATATACTGCTGGTGTTCCGGCGCGCGGCTCAGCGCGAAAGCAGCGCGACCAGCGCCAGCGCCGCCGCATCGACTTCGGCCCATGTCGCCTCGAAGCCCTCGTCCTCGCCATAATAGGGATCCTGCACGGGCTGGCCGTGCATCCCCGGCACGACATCCAGCAGCAGCGAAAGCCGCGCCGCCGAACCTGCAGGGGCAAGATGCCGCAAGTCGGCCAGATTCTGCCCGTCCAGAGCGAAAATCCGCTGAAAACGGCTGAAGTCCGGGGTAGCCACCTGCCGCGCCCGCAGATCGCCGATATCGACGCCGTGGCGCAGCGCTGTGGCACGGGCGCGCGGATCGGGCGGGCGGCCGATATGCCAGTCGCCGGTGCCGGCCGAATCGATCCGGACCGGCAGACCGGCAGCATGGGCGCGGGCGCGCAACGCCCCTTCCGCCATGGGCGAACGGCAGATGTTGCCAAGGCAGACGAACAGGATGGATGGAATCGAATCAGCAGACATGGCGCGACCATAGCAGCCATTTGCCGGGGAAAATGCCGGGGGGGAAAACCGGCAGCCCGCGCATGGAACGCAACATGCGGGCTGCCGGCCCTGCTGCAGGGTCCAGGGGCGGAACCGGCAGCAAGCACGCTTTACGAATCCCCTGATCGCACCGACCCATGCCATTTGCGGACATGCCTGCCGCGCGGGCACAGCATGTCGCATTGGCGACCATGTCCCCGTCTGGCATGGTCGTGGCGCTTGCGGGCGGCGGCGCGGATGATTATCCATCCAGCGCAAGGCGTTGACCGTCAGGGGAGTAGGTAGCTTGCGTTATGCCCGCGCCGAACGGCTGATCCAGCTCGCGCTTGAAATGCAGGCGGCGCGCGGCGGCCTCACCCTTGCCGACATCGAGGAACGTTTTTCCGTCAGCCGCCGCACGGCGATCCGCATGCGCGATGCAGTGATCGCCGCCTTCCCGCAGGCCGATGAAGTGCCATCGAACGACCGTTCGAAACGCTGGCGGATCGACGGTGCAGATACCCGCGCCATCAGCGGCATTTCCGCCGACGAACTGGCCAGCGTCGAAAATGCAGCCGCCGCGCTCGACCGGCTGAACCTCGGCGAACAGGCCGAGGCGCTGCGCGGCGTGGCCGCCAAGATCAAGGCGGGGCTGCCGCGCGCGGTGATGCGCCGCGTCGAGCCTGACCTTGCGGCCCTTGCCGAAGCCGAAGGGCTGGCGCTGTCGGCCGGTCCCCGGCCGCAGATCGCCGCTTCGGTGCCGGCAACCCTAAGGCTTGCGATCCAGTCGTGCCGCAAGGTCAGCTTCGGCTATGAAGCGCGGGTTTCCGGCGACAACCGGGTCCGGACCGTGCGGCCGCTGGGGTTCCTCTATGGGCACCGCCACTATCTCGTCGCACAGGAGGACATTGCCGACCTGCCGATCCGCCACTATGCGCTGCCGCTGATCCGCCAGCCGAAACTGCTGCCGGAAAGTTTCGACCGGGACCCCGACTTCGATCTTCGCGATCTGGTGCGCGGCTGCTTCGGTGTCTTCCGCGAGGAACCGCACGACGTGGAGTGGCGCTTCACCCCGGAAGCCGCGCCGACCGCGCGGCAGTTCCTGTTCCACCCTTCACAGACGACGACGACCGAGGCCGACGGCTCGCTGACGGTAAGCTTCCGCGCCGGTGGCCTGATGGAAATGGCGTGGCACCTGATGATGTGGGGCCGCCATGCAGAGGTGATAAAACCCGAGGCGCTGAAGGCGCTGCTGCCGGCCACGATGCCGGACTGGCCGGTCCTGCCCTGAGCGAAGCGGGCCTGTCGGAATGGCGGGAATGGTGGGCGCGGCAAGGATTGAACTTGCGACCACTGCGATGTCAACACAGTGCTCTACCACTGAGCTACGCGCCCTTGCCCCATGCGGGGGATGCAAAATAGCATCGGGGTCGCGGCCATACCCGGCCCTGCGGCAAAGGGCAAGCCCTGCCGCATATCTGCGGCAAAACACTGGCCCCGCCGCATACCTGCGGCAAAACACTGGCCCCGCCGCATACCTGCGGGTTCAGCGGTCGATGGCGACCGGGCGCATCGAGGGCGGCGGCGTCATGCCCATCGTCAGATAGAGACGGGCGAGATCGTCGAACTTCATTTCCGGGATCACATGCACCTTCTCGGCGGCGACCAGCAGCAGCGCGCCGCCAACCGGCACCGGCGCCGTGGGGATCAGCACGAGTCGGGCCGGACCGCCGCCGATGTCGTAGGTTTCCGCCGACGCCAGGAACGCAACCGTCTCTACCCCGCCGCCGAATTCCACCCGGCAGACCCCCATCGCCGACATTTCGCCTGCCTTGCTGCCGCCCATCGAACGCAGAAACTGTGCGACCGGGCGATAGACGTTCCCCAGAAACGGCACACGACCGACCAGTCCATCGACCCATTCTTCCAGCACTTTCCTGGCGCGCGCCTGCACCACGAACCCAAGCATGGTGACAAGCGCGACCACGGCGGAAACGCCGATCGCGAACGAGAACAACGGATGCGCGCGTTCGCCGGTGAACAGACGCCCGCCTGCCGTCAGCACATGGCCGACAACCGAATCAGGCCCGACATACCCGACGAGCTGGCCGAACACCCACGCCAGCACCGCCGCCGTCAGCAGCAGCGGGCCAAGGAAGGCAAGGCCGGTCAGGAAGGCGCGGCTGATGCGCCCGAACGTATAGGCGCCCGGCGCCTTCACCGCAGCGCGGACAGGATGGCGTCGCCCATTTCACCGGTCGAAAGCGCGCCGCCGATGTCAGGCGTGCGGGCGCCGGCGTTCAGCGCCGCCTCGACTGCCGCTTCCACCCGCCCGGCGGCCGCGGGCGCATCGAGCGAATAGCGAAGCGCCATCGCCAGGCTGAGGATCGCGGCGCACGGGTTCGCCAGCCCCTTGCCCGCAATGTCGGGGGCGGAACCATGGATCGGTTCGTACAGGCCCGGACGCCCGCTGTCGCCAAGCGCCGCCGACGGCAGCATGCCAAGCGACCCGGTCGACATGGCGGCAAGGTCTGACAGCAGATCGCCGAACAGGTTGTCGGTGACGATCACGTCGAACTGCTTTGGCGCGCGCACCAGTTGCATGGCGCAATTGTCGGCCAGCATGTGCGAAAGCTGGATGTCGGGATAGCGTTCGTCGCGCAGCTTCTGCACTTCCTCGCGCCAGAGCAGGCCGGATTCCATCACGTTCGATTTCTCGACCGAGCAGACCTTGCCGGTGCGCCCGCGCGCAAGTTCGAACGCGGTGACGGCGATGCGGCGAATTTCACTGGTGGTATAGACCTGCGTATTGACACCGCGCCGTTCGCCGTCGGCCAGGGTTTCGATGCCGCGCGGCTGGCCGAAATAAACCCCGCCAACCAGTTCCCGCACGAACAGGATGTCCAGCCCCTCGACCACCTCGCGCTTCAGGGTCGAAGCCTCGACCAGCGCCGGGAAGCAGCGCGCCGGGCGCAGGTTGGCATAGACCTGCATCTGCTCGCGGAGCTTCAGCAGCCCGGCTTCGGGCCGCCGGTCATAGGAGACGCCCGCCCATTTCGGCCCGCCGACCGCGCCCATCAGCACTGCCGAGGCACCCAGCGCCGCCGCCAGCGCGTCGTCGGTCAGCGGCACGCCATGGGCATCGATCGAAGCGCCGCCGAACAATGTCTCGGTCACGGCAAGGCCGGGGATCGCCAGTGCATCAAGCACACGGCGGCACTGGGCCGTCACCTCAGGTCCGATGCCGTCGCCCGGCAGCAGCAGCAGCGTTTTCGTCATTGTGCACCCACCCTCTGTGCAGCGCCCGCGATCCACGGCCGTTCGGCGGCAAGGCGCGCCTCGTGCGCGGTGATCGCCGGCGCCATGGTTTCCGTCAGCCCGATTTCGTCGAGGCCGTGCAACAGGCAATGTTTGCGGAATGGATCGACATCGAAGGCAAAGCGATCCTGATGCGGCGTCGTCACCACCTGATTTTCCAGATCGACGGTGATCGGCAGGCCTTCGCGCGCGATTTCCATCAGACGATCCACCTGCCCGGCGGGCAGCGCAACCAGCAGCAGCCCGTTCTTGAAGCTGTTGCCGGAAAAGATGTCGGCAAAGGCGGGCGCGATCACGCAGCGGAAGCCCAGATCCATCAGCGCCCATGGCGCGTGCTCGCGGCTCGAACCGCAGCCGAAATTGTCTCCGGCGATCAGGATCGGGGCGCCACGGTTTTCCGGCTTGTCGAACAGGTTGTCCGGGTCTTCGCGGATCGCGGCGAACGCCCCCTTGCCAAGGCCGTCACGGGTGATCGCCTTCAGGAAGCGCGCCGGAATGATGACGTCGGTATCGACATTGGCAGCGCCGAACGGCACCGCGCGGCCGGAAATGATGGAAACAGCTTTCATGACAGCCCTGCTCCTATACGCGGCAGCCGCGCGTTTCCAGCCTCAGCGACCCTGCTGCTGCGCCTGATAGCGTTCGATCGCCGCCACCACCATCGCCTCGGCGTCCTCCACGTCCACCAGGCGCGAAAGCTTTGCCCACTTGCCCTTTTCCAGATCCTTGTAGTGCTGGAAAAAGTGGCCGATCTGCTCGATCAGCACTGGCGGCAGGTCGGTATAGTTGCGGACGTTGGAATAAAAGGGATGCAGCTTGTCGACGGGCACCGCGATGATCTTCTCGTCGCCGCCGGCCTCGTCCTCCATCATCAGCGCACCCACCGGGCGGACGCGGATCACCGCGCCGGGCACCACCGCATGCGGGCCGACAACCACCACGTCGATCGGATCGCCGTCTTCCGAAAGGGTATGCGGAACGAAGCCATAGTTGCCGGGATAATACATCGCCGTGTGCAGGAAGCGGTCGACGATCATCGCCCCTGACTTCTTGTCCAGTTCATACTTGACCGGCACGCCGCCCATCGGGATCTCGATGATGGCGAACAGGTCTTTGGGCGGATTTTCCCCGGTGGGAATCTGGCTGATGTCCATAGCGCGGGCTTGGAAGCGCGCGGCCGATGCGTCAAGCCGCGATCACCGCCGGAACGGCCCGTGCATGGCCGCCATGCAACCGCCTGCCGCTATTTTCTGGTCGTCGGCCCGTATCGGCTTTCCAGAAAACGCCCTTCCGTTTCCAGCGCCTGCATGCGTTCGCGGGCCAGATCGTCGGTCAGCCGGTCGATCTCGGTGCCGACCACTTTCAGCCCGTCGCGGAAATGCGCCTGCGCATCGGGCGTGGCCCGGTGCGTTGCGGGCACGCCGACATAGGATTTCACCAGCCGGGGCAGATGGTCGCCCAGCAGGCGGCGCGCGTCGTCGGCCTGCGCCGAGGCCGGATCGAGGCGCGCCAGCTCGGGTTTCAGGCGCTCCAGTTGCTCCATCACATGATCGACGGCGCGCGCCGCCGGCGCCGGCAGCGCCGGGCGCTGCACATCGAGCCAGGTTTCAACCGTCGCCGGCAGGCTGGCAAGCGGCGTTTCCGGCAGCTTTTCCAGTTCGGGCGGCTTTTCGGCGGGCCATCCGGCCAGCAGCGCCATCACCGCCAGCACGCCCAGCAACATGGCAACGACCCCCAGAAACCCGAGCGGCGCCACCAGATTGCCATAAAGAAACGCCGCCAGAACTACCGCCAGCGCGCCGAACAGCATGTTGCGGGCACGGCGGCCCGCAGACTGCGCGGCGCGGCGGACACGCCGGCCGCTCGCCGCCAGTTGCCCCGGCGACTTCACCGTCCGCGCCAGCCACTCGTCATAGCGGGCCAGCGCATCGCGGGTTTCGGGAAGCAGCGTCATGGCCTAGCCCGAAACCGGCGCCAGCGGCGGCAACGAGGGTTGCGCTGCGCTTGCTGCGCCTGCCGGACCGGCGATCTGCGCCATACCTTCGGCACGCGCGATATAGCCCTTCGATTTTTCCACTTCCTGCGACAGCACATCGACCGTCGTCCGCATCGATTCCAGCGCCTGCGCCTTGAACTGGTCGATCGAATCCATGGTCTGGTAGATGTTCTGGAACGCCGCCTTCAGCGTTTCCACCGGGATCGTCGAACCGGCTGCCTGCTTGTGGATTTCCGCCGTCTGGGTGCGCAGCATCTGCCCGGTCGATTCGATGACGTTCGCCGTCGTCGTGTTCAGGGCGGTGATCTGGTCCAGCACCATTTTCTGCCCGGTCAGGGCCTGCGCCACGGTGACTGCGGTGCGCAGCGCGGAAACCGTGGTGGTTGAAGCGCGGTCGACGCCTTTCAGCAGTTCGAGGTTGTTCTTCTTCACCAGATCGAGCGCCAGATAGCCCTGCACGCTGACCGCCATCTGGGTCAGCAGGTCGGTCGAACGCTGGCGGGTATAGAACAGCGCCGTCTCGCGGATGGCCTTGGCCTTGGCCGGGTCGGCGGCGTCCATTTCGATTGCAGCTGCTTCCAGCTTGCCGTCCAGCAGCTTCGACATGTGGATCATCTGCTCGAGCTTGCCCATCGAATCCCACAGCGCCTTGCGCTCGGTGTCGATGGCGGCATTGTCGCGCAGCAGCTCGTCCTTGCCGTTGGCAAGGCTTTTCAGGATCGTCGAGATGTGGCCCTGCGCCGACTTGTAGCCGTCGAAATAGTCACGCGCGCGGTCGCCGAAGGGCAGGATGCCGAACAGCTTCTTGCGGGTGGTCAGGCTGCCGCGCTTCGACGGATCCAGATCCTCGACCGTGCGCCGCAGTTGCGTCAGGTCGTTGCCGATGCCGTTCTCGCGGTCCATCGCCCTGACCGGGCGCTCCAGAAAGCGGTTCGACTGCCCGGCGGCTTCGGCGATCTGCTGCTGCCCGAGGTTCGCCAGCCGGTCGACCTGCCGGCCGAACTCGGGGCTGTTCGCATCCTGCGCCACCAGCGCCGAAACGAAACCGTCGACACGGTTTTCCAGCTCGCCTTTCACTCCGGCGGTCAGGGGGACGAGACCGGCCGCCGCTTCGGGCCGGACGGTCGCCACAGGTTCGGGGGCTTCCAGTGTCAGCTTCGTTTCATCGGTCATCAATGGTTCCCGGCAAGCTTGAAGGGGCCTCTCTCGGGTCAAAGAATGGCGTCGGCACGGCCGCTTCGCAAGGGGGGCGCCATGCGGGGCCGGGAAGGGTTGCCAGCGCCGTGGGCGGGCGGCATGTCTTGGTGATGACCGACACGCAGTTTTTTTCAGGCTTCGACGGCGCCCGCCTTGCCGTTTCCGTCCGGGGGAAAGGGCCGGTCGTCGTGCTGTTGCACGGGCTGTTTTCCAGCGCCCAGACCAACTGGATCCGCTACGGCACCGCCGACCGCATCGCCGGAGCCGGGTTCCGGGTGGTGATGCCGGATTTTCGCGGCCATGGCGAAAGCGCCAGCCCCGACGATCGCGCGGCATGGCCCGCCGACGTGCTGGCGATGGACATCGAGGCGATGGTGCAGGAACTGGGGCTGGGCCGCGACTTCGTGCTGGGCGGCTATTCGCTCGGCGCGCGCACGACCGTCCGGCTGCTGGCGCGCGGCCTGCGCCCGCGTGCCGCCGTGCTGGGCGGCATGGGGCTTCGCGGCATCACCGGCGGATCGGATCGCGGCCAATGGTTCATCCGCATGATCGAGGGGCGGGGAAGCTGGAAACCCGGCAGCGCCGAATATATGGCCGAAGCCTTCATGAAGGCCGGCACCAGAAGCCCGCAAGCGATGGTCTGGCTGCTGGGTGGCCAGCAGGGAACCGATGCCGACGCGCTGCGCGGCCTCGATCTTCCCACCCTCGTCGTTTGCGGCGCCGACGATTCCGACAATGGCTCGGCGCCCGAACTCGCCGCCGCGCTTCCGGCTGCGCAGTATCGCGAAATCCCCGGCAACCACATGAGCAGCGTGACGCGGCCCGAACTCGGCGATGAAATCCAGGCGTTTCTGCGCCACTTGTGAGGATCGCCCGCTTGCGGCAAGCATAACCGGCAACAGACGAACGGGGGATCGGACGATGCGGCTGACGGCAATGGCACCAGCGGGGCTGATCGGCGCCCTCGTTCTTGTGGCCGGCTGCCGCGAACGCGCCGTCTCTCCGCCGCCCGAACGCATCACTGCCGAGGCCGAAGTCCCGGTTGCCGAATCGAATGTGGCGCTTCCGATCGCCATCAGCCTCGATGAGCTGCAACGGCTGCTGAACGCCGGCGTGCCGACCACCCTTTATTCCATCAACCAGACCGAGCGCGACTGCGTGCCCCCGGTGCGCATTCGCGGCCGCCGGATTTCGCCCGCAATCGGCTGCACCATCGTCGGTTCGGCGCGGCGCGGGCAGATCCGCCTGTCGGGCAACGGCAACCGGCTGCAAATGCACATGCCGGTTTCCGCCGAAGTGCAGGCGCGCAACGTCGGCCGGGTGCTTTCCAAGACCGCGACCGGCGCCGCCGAAGTGCGGGCCGACATCCAGCTTGGCATGACGCCCGACTGGCAGCCGACGGCAAGGGTGGTGATCGACTACGACTGGACCAAGGCTCCGGGCATCAACGTGCTGGGGCGGCGGGTGACGTTCACCGGCCGCGCCGACCGCGAACTGGCCAAGGTGATCGCCGGGATCGAGCGCGACATCCCGCGCCACCTGACGGCGCTGCACGTCCGCCGGCATCTGGAATCGGCATGGAACGACGGCTTCACCACGATCGAGCTGAACGCCAAGAACCCGCCGGTCTGGATGCGGCTCACCCCACGCCAGCTCAGCTATGGCGGCTACGCCGTATCGGGGCGCAGGCTCGACCTGCGGCTCGGGCTGGATGCCGGGGTCGAAACCTTCATCGGCGACCGGCCGCCCAACCCCGTACCGATCCCGCTGCCGCCATCCGGCAAGATCAAGGGCCCCGATGGCTTCCACGTCAACGCGCCGGTGATCGCTGCCTATGCCAAGCTTGAGCCGGTTCTGGAGGATGCGCTGAACAAGCTGGCCGCCGAACCGATAGACGTGCCCGCCGCCGGCAAGATCGACGTCGATTTCGGCGCGCCCACCATCTATGCCACACACGGCGGACGGCTGGCGATCGGCCTGCCGATCAAGGCCAGCGTACGGCGCTTCAATCTGCCGACGCGCGGCGTCGTCTGGCTGACGGGCATCCCCTACAACGCGCCCAATTCTCCGGT
>NZ_DBNHFX010000130.1:0-66408 GCF_057137845.1 Sandaracinobacteroides sp.
CCTGTCTTCAGGTCCGAAGCCCCAGCGCCAGATCAGCACGCCGAACAACAGCAGGGTGCCGGGGATCGTCACCAGCATTTCCGGCAGTTCCGGAAGCGCCCTTGCCGCATAGCCGAACGCGAAACATGCTGCACCCGCCGCCAGCAGGCTCCACCGCCAGAAGCCGACGGGGGCGCCCAGCGCACGGCCAAGCAACCACTGCCGCGCGATGCCGGCAATCGCCAGCGCCAGCAGCAACGCCGCCGCAGCGCCGACGTCCCCCAGCCACGGAATCAGCGCAAGGCTGAGCACCCCCTGCAACGCCAGCCCCAGCGCCGCGATCAGCAGATTGGCCTTGGGTCGTGCGAAGATCAGCCCCATTTCCGGGATGCTGCTGGTGGCGGCGGCCAGTTCGGCGGTCAGCAGCAGCGCCATCACCAGCGCGCCGCCCGCAAATTCCGGACCGAACAGGCCCAGCACCCCTTCGCCGGGAAGCCCCAGCGCCAGCACCACCGGAATCTGGAACGCCAGCACCCAGAACCCCACCTGCCGCACGTGGCGCGCCGCTTCGTCGGGCCGCCCGGCCTTCAGCGCAACCGACAGCATCGGCGCCAGAATCGGGTCGAAGCTGACGCGGATCTTGCCGGCCAGCGTCGCCACTTGCTGCGCAACATAATAAACACCGACCACCTGCGCGTCGGCAAACCGCCCAAGCAGGAACACATCGAGGCGGCGCGTCGCCCATTCCACCAGATCGGCGCCCGCCAGCGGCAGATTGCGCACCGCAATCGCCTGCATCCGCGCAATCGACGGGCGCCAGCCCTGCGGCAACCCGAACAGCCGGTAGGCCGGCCAAAGCGACGCAACGACCGCCGCCGCCATCGACAGCGCATAGGCCAGCAGCAGGCCGTCTTCCTTCAGGGTGGTGAACGCCAGCACCGTGGCGGCGATCGTCAGCACCCATGGTTCGATCAGCGAGCGGGCGCGGACGGCTGCATCGATACGGTGGCGAAAGGCAAGCCCCGCCAGCGCCACATCCGACAGCGCAACCGCAGGCACGATCAGCGCCAGCCAGCGCTGGCCACCCACCGAAACGCCCGCCGGGAACATCAGGCCGGGAAGCAGCAGCAACACCGCCACACCGACGCAGCTGAGCAGCAGCGACAGCAGCAAGGCATCCGCCAGCGCGTGCGTCTGCGGCTGGTCGTCGTGCGCCATTTCCGCTGCGATGCCGCGTTTCAGGCCGATCACCGCGATCGCCGCCACGAATTCCACCACCATCGACGCATAGGCGAAGCGGCCAAGTTCACCGGCGCCATACAGCCGCGCCGCCAGCACAAGGAACGGCAGCCGCGCCCCAAGGCGCAGCAGGAAGCCGGCGAAATTGGTGCGGCCTCCCCGGGCCAGCGCCGCGACCGACGTGCCCATGCTCTCGTTTGTTGCAGGCATCTGCGCTGCCCCTAGCGCCGCCTGCACCTTTCCTGCAAGAAGTGAACCGGGAGAGAAAAATCAGGAAGGGGAGAATTTGCGGGTCAAGCTGAGCCACCTGCTCGCCTGGTGCGGGCCTTGTCTTCCTGTGTCCGCACTTGGTTTGCCGCTGGTGGTGTTTCTGCCGCCACACTATTCCGGCACACTGGGCCTGCCGCTGACAACCGTCGGTTTCCTGTTCGCGATCGTCCGCGTGATCGACATCCCGATCGACCCGATCCTCGGAGCACTGATGGACGACAGCCGCACCCGGCTTGGCCAGTTCCGGCCGTGGATGCTGGCGGGCGGGCTGGTGCTGATGGCGGGAATCTGGCTGCTGTTCATGGCGGCGCCCGGCGTTTCGGCGATCGGCGCCTTCCTCAGCCTGTTGCTGCTCTATCTCGGCTGGTCGATGGTCTATCTGGCGCAGACATCATGGGGTTCAAGGCTGTCGCCCGACTATACCGAACGAACGCGCATCTTCGGCTACTGGACGGCGGCCAACATGCTGGCGACGCTGATGGTGCTGCTGATTCCGCCGGCGCTGGGCAGGCTGGCGCCCGAACAGCCGCCGGAATTCGCCATCCACGCGATGGGCTGGTTCGTGATCGCCCTCATCCCGCTGACCATCCTTCCCGCAACAACGCTGGTGCCCGAAGGCACCGCCGACGCCGAACGCCACCGTATCCGCTTTGCCGATGTGAAACGCGTGCTGGCCGACGGGCGCATGCAACTGCTGCTGGCCGGAGACCTGCTGCTCTGCATCGTGCCCGGCATCACCGGCGCCCTGTTCCTGTTCTTCTTCACCATGGCGCGCGGGATGCAGCCGGCCTTCGCCTCGGCGCTGCTCCTGGGCTATTTCCTGACCGGCCTCCTCTCGGCGCCGCTCTGGATGAAGGGTGCGCACCGGTTCGGCAAGCACCGCATGGCGGGCGTTGCCGGGCTGTGGATGGGGCTGGTACAGCTTCTGGTCTGGGCGGTTCCGGAAAGCGCCCCGGTTGGAATCGCCATCGCGTTTCTGGCAGCCGGGGTTCCGATCTCGGCGCCGCCGTTCCTGCTGCGGGCGATGCTGTCGGATCTGGGCGACGCGCAAGAGCTTGACCGCCGGCGTGCAGGGATCACCGCTGCCGGCACCACCGGGCTGAACTTCGCCATCCTGACCGCCACCCAGAAGCTTGGCTATGCAGTGCCGCTGGCAATCACTTTCCCGCTGCTGGGGCTGATCGGCTTCGATCCGAAGCCCGGTGCCATCAACAGCGACGAAGCGATCGCCGGGCTGTCGTTCCTGTTCGTGGTTCCGCCGCTGCTGCTGTCTATCCTGGCGGCGCTGGTGATCTGGCGCTGGCCGATCACTGCCGAAGTGCATACGGCCATCCGCGAGGAACTCGCTGCACTGTCCGCCAGTAGCTGACCCCGTTCAGCGCCGCGCGCCGTTCAGACGGATGGGCACGCCTGCCGCCCCCATACCGCGCAGCGCTTCCGGCAGCAGGTCTTCCGGCATATCCTGATAGCAGACGGGCCGCAGGAAACGTTCGATCGCCAGCGTGCCGACCGAAGTGCTCCGCCCGTCCGATGTCGCCGGGAACGGGCCGCCATGCACCATCGCGTGCGTCACCTCGACGCCGGTCGGCCAGCCGTTTGCCAGAATGCGGCCTGCCTTGCGTTCGAGCACCGGCAGCAACAACCGGGCAAACGGATGATCTTCGGCATCGACATGGATGGTCGCAGTCAACTGCCCCTCCAGCGCATGCAGCACGGCCAGCATCTCGTCGATGTCGGCGCACATTACTGCAATTCCGGTCGCGCCGAACAGTTCATGCCCCAGCGACGGATCGGCCAGAAGATCCGCCGCCGACAGCCGGAACAGCCCGGCGCAGGCCGAAGTCGGGCCGTCCGCCGCCAGCCCGTCGGCTGCGTGGCTGACCGCCGGATGGCTGCCAAGCCTGCGCCTGCCTTCCTGATATGCAGCGTGGATATTGGCGGTCAGCATCGGCTGTGCGGGAACCTGCGCCAACAGGCGGCCCGCTTCGTGCAGGAAGGCATCGAACGCCGGTCCGGCAATCCCCAGCACCAGGCCGGGATTGGTGCAGAACTGGCCCGCCCCAAGCGTCAGCGAACCGACATAGCCGGCAGCGATCGCCGCGCCGCGCAGCCGCAGCGCCGCCGGCAGCAGCAGCACCGGGTTCACCGCCGACATTTCAGCATAGACCGGGATCGGCACCGGGCGCGACGCCGCAATCCGCATCAAGGCCGAACCGCCCGCGCGCGACCCGGTGAAGCCGACCGCCATGATGCGCGGGTCGGCCACCAGCGCCGCGCCGACATCGTTCGAGGTTCCCTGCAACAGGCTGAACAGGCCGGACGGCATCCCGCACTCGGCAATCGCCGCCAGAATCGCGGTTGCAACCAGTTCCGAGGTTCCGGGGTGCGCGGGGTGGCCCTTCACCACGACCGGGCAGCCTGCCGCCAGTGCCGAGGCGGTGTCGCCCCCGGCGGTGGAAAAGGCCAGCGGGAAGTTCGACGCGCCGAACACCGCCACCGGGCCTAGCGGCACCGTGCGCAGGCGAAGGTCGGGCCTGGGCGGCACGCGGCCGTGATCGGCCTCGTCGATCCGCAGTTGCCGCCAGCCGCCATCCAGCACTTCGCGCGCGAACAGCCGCAACTGGCCGGCGGTGCGCCCGCGTTCGCCCTGCAACCGGGCCGTCGGCAGCCCGGTTTCCGCCGCTGCACGTTCGACCAGTGCATCGCCCAGCGCCTCGATCCGGCTGGCAATTGCTTCCAGAAAGGCCGCGCGGTCGGCCAGCGGGCGGGCGGCGTAATCGGCAAAGGCGGTTTCGGCACGGGCGCAGGCGTCGGCGATGTCGGCCATAGTAGCTTCGGCGAACTGCGGCGCAGCGATCGCCTGCCCCCGCACCGGATCATGGGCGGTGAACCGCCGCTCCGATACGCGGCGTTCGCCGCCAATGAACAGGTCGCCGGTCAGCATGGCCAATGTTGCTCCGTCAGGGATTGCAGGATGCGGGGCCGATACCGCCGCGCCACCGCCCGAGGCAAGGCCGCATCCGGTCTGGCACGCGATCACTGCCCCATGCTAGAAAGCAGCCATGGCCGACTCTCCTGATGCGGTGCCGCAGCCGCGCGAAAAGCAAAAGCCCCGCTACCTGCCGTCGCGGCGTGGTTTCCTGATCGGCACCGGCGCTGCGATCGGGCTGGTGGTGGGCTATGCGATCTGGCCGCGCGATTACCCCGGCGGCATGACCGCGCACGACGGCGAGACGCTGCTTGGCCCATGGGTGAAGATCGGTTCCGATGGCCAGGTAACGGTGCCGGTGCCGCAGGCGGAAATGGGGCAGGGCGTCTGGTCGGGCTTCGCCCAGATCGTCGCCGACGAACTTGGCGCAGACTGGCGGCGGATGGCAGTGGAGCCGGCGCCCTTTCACCCGGCCTACGCCAACATGGCGATGGCGCGCGATGGCGCTGCCGGCCTGCCGCCGATGGTGCGCGGACTTGTCCGGCGGGTGGGCGAAGAAGTGGTGCGCCGACTGGACATCCACCTGACGGGCGGCAGCACCTCGATCCGAAGCTTTCACGATGATCTGCGCCTTGCAGCCGCCGAAGCGCGGCAGCGGCTGGTGGCGGCGGTCGCCCGCGAATGGGAGGTGTCGGCCGATCTGCTGGACACGCAGAACGGCCATGTCGTCTACAAGGCGAACCGCATGGCCTTTGCCGACGCGGTGAAGCTGGTCGACCCGTCGGCCGAACCGCCGCCCGCAAAGCTGCGGCCGGAAAAGTCGCGGCTGCTGGCCGGCCGGGCGCTGCCGCGTATCGATCTGCCGCCCAAGGTGGACGGCAGCGCGCAATATGGCGCCGACGTGCGGATACCGGGCATGGTGTTCGCGGCGATCCGGCACGGCCCGGTCAGCGGTCGGCTGAAGGCAGCAACCGCGCCCAAAGGCGTGGCGCTGGTGAAAGGCCCGAACTGGGTTGCAACCACCGGCCCGACCAACTGGGAAGCGCGCCGCGCGCTGGATTCGGTGAAGGCGGAATTCGTCGCCGAAGGGCGCGCCGCCGGGCCATGGATTGCCACCGAGCTGGAAAAGGCCGCACGCGGGACGGGCGGCAAGGCCGTCGCCGAACATGGCGACGTGGACGGCCCGCTTGGCAATGCATCCGGTGTGGTGACGGCTGAATACCGCCTGCCCTATCTGGCGCACACCTGCATGGAGCCGATGACCGCGACCGCCCGCATCGTCGGCGGACAGGCCGAAGTATGGGGACCGACCCAGTCGCTGACGCTGGCGCACTGGCAGGTGGCGGATGCACTGGGTGTGGATGCAAACGCCGTCACCATCTATCCGACGATGATGGGCGGCGGCTTCGGCCGCAAATCGGAACCCGACGCCATGGTCGAGGCTGTGCTGATCGCCAAAGCCGTCGGCAAGCCGGTGCAACTGACCTGGAGCCGCGAAGAGGACATCGGCTCGGACCGTTTCCGCCCGCCTGTTGCGGCGCTTATGCGCGGCAAGCTCGATGGCGCCGACATCGCTGCATGGGAGGCCCGCGTTGCGGTGCCGACGCTGGGCGCCAGCTTCATGGGCCGCAACGTGCCGAAATTCGCCGCGCCCGATCCGGAAAAGCCCAACGCCCACGACATCGAGGGACTGGACGAAACCCCTTACACCGTCGGCGCGTTCCGCGCGGTGCATGTGCCGGTCGCGCAGCCCGCGCCGCTTGGGTACTGGCGATCGGTCGGGCACAGTTTTTCCGGCTTCGTCAAGGAAAGCTTCATCGACGAACTGGCGGCGGCCGCAGGCGCAGACCCGCTGTCGTTCCGGCTGCGGCTGCTGGAAAACCAGCCGCGCCACGCCCGCGTGCTGCGGGCCGCAGCCGACGCTGCAAACTGGACCGAACCCGCGCCGAAGGGCTTTGCGCGCGGGCTTGCCGTCCATGAATGCTTCGGTTCGATCGCGGCGATGGTGGTGACGGCCGGGATCGTCGGCGGCCGGGTAAGGATCATCGAAGTGGCAAGCGCCATCGATTGCGGCCGGGTGGTCGCGCCCGACAGCGTCCGCGCCCAGTTGCAGGGTGCAGCGGTGATGGGGCTTTCGGCGGCGCTTGGCGAAGAAGTCACCTTTGCCGACGGTGAAGCCGAGCAACGCAACTTCCACAGCTATACGGTTGCGCGCATGGCCGACATGCCATCCCGCTTCGTCACCGTGCTGGTGGAAAGCGGCGAAGCGCTGGGCGGAGTCGGCGAACCAGGGCTGCCGCCTGCCGCGCCGGCGCTGGCCAATGCCCTGGCCAAAGCCACGGGAAAACGCGCACGAACATTGCCGCTGGCCGGGCTTTACGCCTGAGATGACCGTGCTTCGGAGTGATGCGCCGGGAACCGCCCGGCGCGTGGGGGTGCTGCTGGTCAATCTGGGCACGCCGGATGCGCCGGATACGGCGTCCGTCCGCCGCTATCTGAACGAATTCCTGTCTGACCGGCGCGTCGTCGAGCTGCCACCATTGCTGTGGCAGCCGATCCTGAAGTGCTTCGTGCTGACCGCCCGCCCGGCGCGGACGGCGGCAAACTACGCCAAGATCTGGGACCGCGAAACCAACGAAAGCCCGCTGGCGCGGATCAGCCGCGAACAGGCGCAGGCGGTGGCGGCAGCACTGGGGCCGGACATCGAAGTCGCCTATGCGATGCGCTACGGCAACCCGCCGATCGAGGCGGGGCTTCGCGCACTGGAAGGCAAAGGCTGCGACCGGATCTGCATCGCCCCGCTCTATCCGCAGTATAGCGGCGCAACGACGGGATCGGTGCTGGACGAGGTGTTCCGCTGCCTGCGCGGACGGCGCCACATGCCGGCCATACGCTCGGTCGCACCCTATTTCGACCACCCGGCCCACATCGACGCGTTGCGCGAATCGCTGAGCCTGCATCTGGGTGGCCTCGGGTTCGAGCCGGAACGCATGATCCTGAGCTTTCATGGCATGCCGCGCCGCACGACCGAGCGCGGCGACCCCTATCATGCCCAATGCCTGGCAACCGCCCGCCTGCTACGCGAAGCCTCGGGGATGGACGAGCAGCATATGCCGGTCGCGTTCCAGTCGCGATTCGGCAAGGGCGCGTGGCTGCAACCCTATCTGCTGCCGATGGTCGAGCGTCTGGCAGCCGACGGCGTGCGGCGGATCGCCGTGATGGCGCCGGGATTTGCCGCCGACTGCATCGAAACGCTGGAGGAAATCGACATGCAGGTGCGCGACGCGTTCATGGCCGCCGGCGGCACCCATTTCGCCGCGATCCCGTGCCTGAACAGCACCGAACAGGGCACCCGGATGCTGCACCGGATTCTGGCCGACGCACTGGCCGGCTGGGACTGAATATTCTCTTTCGTCCGCAGCTTGTGCAAGCCAAAGCTTGGCGGTAGCCTCACTCCTCAGGTCACCAAGAGGGAGGCGGACATGGCGCGTGTAGCACTTGTTACCGGGGGAACCCGGGGGATCGGCGAAGCGATTTCGCTTGGCCTGCAAGCGGCCGGATTCAAGGTCGCGGCGAATTATGTCGGCTCGGACGACCGGGCGAAGGCCTTCACCGATCGCACCGGGATCAAGGCGTGGAAATGGAACGTCGCCGACCATCAGGCAACGCTCGATGCAGTGGCGGCGATCGAGGCTGAACTCGGCCCGGTCGACGCCGCCGTGAACAACGCCGGCATCACCCGCGACGGCACCATCCTGAAGATGACCTTCGACGCATGGAAGGAAGTGATCGACGTCAATCTGGGTGGCTGCTTCAACGTCGCCAAGGCGGTGTTTCCCGGCATGCGCCAGCGCGGCTGGGGGCGGATCGTCAACATCGGTTCGATCAACGGCCAGGCCGGCCAATATGGGCAGGTGAACTATGCCGCCGCCAAAAGCGGCATCCACGGCTTCACCAAGGCGCTGGCACAGGAAGGGGCAAAGTTCGGCGTCACGGTGAACGCAGTCGCGCCGGGCTACATCGACACCGACATGGTGGCCGCCGTGCCTGCCGATGTGCTGGAGAAGATCGTCGCCAAGATTCCGGTCGGCCGCCTTGGCCATGCAGCCGAAATCGCCCGCACCGTGGTATTCCTCTGTGCCGAAGATGCAGGCTTCGTCACCGGAAGCACCATTTCGGTGAATGGCGGCCAGCACATGTACTAGGGCGTTCTGTCGCCCGCAGTTCACCGATGCTGATCAAAAGATCGTTCACCATTCAGGGCCACCGCACGTCGGTGGCCCTTGAAGCGGAATTCTGGGCCGCATTCGATGCTGCCGTCGCCGCCGATGGGCTGACACCGACCAGCTGGCTGACGCGACTGGATGAAGCCCGCAGCACGCCCCTTGCCAGCGCCATCCGGGTGGAGTTGCTCAGACGAGCGTCAGCAGCATGAGCAGCCGCGTGTCGATCGCGCACCCACGCGCGCGGGCGGCAGCCAGAAAAGCGGCAATATCCGCCAGCGGCACCAGATGCGTGGTGATCCCCTCAGAACCGACGCCGCCGCCCGCCCCGGTGCGCTGCAAGCCGGTCGCGCGGAAGAAATGGAAGCTTTCGCCAACCATTCCCGGAGAGGAGGCGAATTCGCCGATGGCTTCCCAGCAATCGGCTTCATAGCCGGTTTCCTCGAACAGTTCCCTTCGCGCCGAGTGCAGGGCTTCCTCGCCCTCGGTTTCGTCGCCGACGAGGCCGGCTGGAAACTCGATCGCCGAGCGTCCGAGCGGCGGCCGGTATTGCTCGACCAGCACCACTTCACCGGCGGCGGTCAGCGCAAGAACCACTGCCGCCTGCACAGAGCGCACGCGCTTCACATATTCCCAGCGGCCGCCATCGCCATAGGGAACGACGTGCATTTCCAGGAACTGCCCGCACCAGGCCGGCGTTCCAGTCATCGGTCCGCCCTCGCCCGCGCTCAGGAGGCAGGCTTTACATAGGGGACGGGCAGCCCGTCAGCGCGCGGCGTCGCAGCAAATTCCGAACCGGCGCGCATCAACTGCCGGCCG
This sequence comes from Sandaracinobacteroides sp., assembly GCF_057137845.1. NCBI lineage: Bacteria > Pseudomonadati > Pseudomonadota > Alphaproteobacteria > Sphingomonadales > Sphingosinicellaceae > Sandaracinobacteroides > Sandaracinobacteroides sp. The sequence goes on from NZ_DBNHFX010000130.1 coordinate 9,460, forward strand.
ATCGCATATTTGTGCACTTCGGTCGGCCCGTCATACAGGCGGAACGGGCGGATATCGCGGTAGATCATCTCGACGACGGTTTCGTCGGTGACGCCGATGCCGCCCAGCACCTGCACGCAGCGGTCGACCGTCTGGAACAGCCGTTCCGAGATTTCGGACTTCGCGATCGAGCTTTCGTGGCGACCCTTGGCGCCCTGGTCCATCGCCCAGGCGGCCTGCCAGATCAGCAGCCTGCTTACCTTCAGATCGATTTCATTCTGCGCCAACTGGAACGAAACACCCTGATGTTCGCCCAGCGGCTTGCCGAACGCGGTGCGGGTGCGGGCATGGTCGATCGCGATCGACTGCGCGCGCGACGCAGCACCCAGCCACCGCATGCAATGGGTCATGCGGGCGGGCGCAAGGCGCATCTGCGCATAGCGGAACGCTTCACCCACCTCTCCCAGCACGGCGTCCGCCGGCAATTGCAGATTGTCGAAGCGGACGACGCCATGCCCCTCGACATAGTTGCGATCGATCGAGTTCATCGTCCGCTCGATCGAGATTCCCGGCGTGTCGCCGCGGCAGAGGAACAGCGTCGGCCCGTCCGGCCCGTGCGTGTTGGGTGCGACGCGGGCCATGATGATCCATGTCCGCGCGCCATGGGCGCCGGTGATCAGCCACTTCAGGCCGTTGATGCTGTAGTTCCGGCCATCGAAGCGGGCTTCGGTCTTCAGTTGCGCCGGGTCGGCGCCGGCGCCGCCCGGTTCGGTCATGGCAAAGACCGACCGCTGGTGCCCCTCGACCACCGGACGCAGGAACTCCTCGGCCTGGTCCTCGCGGCAGATCTTCGACAGCAGGAACATGTTGCCCTCGTCGGGCGCGGCGCAGTTCATCGCCACCGGACCAAGTGTCGACCAGCCAGCAGCCTCCAGCACGACCGCCGTTTCCATGTGGCCAAGGCCCATGCCGCCGAATTTTTCCGGCGTCTGGATCGAGAGCAGGCCAGCCGCGCGCGCCTTTTCCACCATTTCCTGCCGCAGCCCGTCGGTCGGGCCGTGCTGGGTCAGTCGCGAATCGCGTTCATAGGGAATGATCTCGTCGATGACGAAGCTGCGCGTGCGTGCGGCGAGGGCTGCAAGTTCGGGCGTCAGCGAAAAGTCGATCATGCAAATTCTCCGGACTGGTCGAGTGCTTGCGACAAGATGGCGCAGGCGATGGTTTCGAAGCCCGCATAGCGCGGGCCGGCAAGCCTTCCCTGCTGCCACAAGCGATAGAGTTGCATCCAGGCCGTCGCAAGCCGCAGGCGTGCCAGCCCCAGATACCAGCCAAGATCGGCGGGTGCGCCGCCCGCTGCGCCGCCATAGGCCGCGACCACCGCCGCGCGGCCCGGCCATCCCGGCACCAGCGAGGGGACGGCGTTCAGCGCATGCGTCGGCGGCGGGTCGGATGGTTCGATCCAATAGGAAAGCAGCACCGCAAGATCGAACGCAGGCGGGCCTAGCGTGCCCATGTCCCAGTCGATCATGGCGGTGGCGGAACGGCGTTCCGGATCGATCAGCAGATTGTCGAACTTGGCGTCCATGTGCAGCACGCGGGCGGCGGTGTCGGCCGGCATGCTGCGGCCAAGCAGATCGACAAGCTGCCCAAGCATTTCTGGCGCGCTTTCGCCAAAGGCCTGTGCTGCGCGCCGTTCCCAGCCGCGAAGCTGCCGCTCGGCAAAGCCAGTCGGCCTGCCCAACACCGCGATCTCCGGCAGGCCGGTGTCGATCGCGTGCAGCGCCGCAAGCGCACCGCACAGCGCATCGACCAGCCAGCCGCTGTCGGCGGCTGCCATGCCGGCGGGCAGGCTGCCGCCGATGGCGATGCCGGGCCGCCACTCGATCAACTGAAACGGAACACCCAGCACCGACGCATCGGCACAGAATGCAAGCGCGCGTGGCGCCAAGGCAAACATCGGTGCCAAGGCAGAAAGCACCCGCGCTTCGCGCTGCATATCCGACGCCCCGTGCGCAAGCGCGCCCGAAGGCGGGCGGCGCAGCACCGCAGGCTTCCCATCGACTGCAACCAGGTAGTTCAGATTGGCAAGCCCGCCGGCGAACTGGCGCGGCGGTTGCGGCAGGGAAAGACGAAGCCCCTGCGATTGCGCCCAGCGCTGAATGGCACCCCAATCCTGCGGCAGCGGATCGGCGCGGAACGGGTCAGGCGGCGTGGCCTCAACCATCGACGCTACTGCTTTGGCGGCTTTCCTTCGTCGGCCGGCTTTTTCGCAGTCTCTTTCGGCGGTTCGGGCTTTAGCGGTTCGGCCTTCATGGTTTCGATCTTCGGCGGCTCGGGCTTTTTCGGTTCCGGCGCCACCTGCATCGCGGGCGATTCCACGGCAGGTTTCGCCGCTTCGGCCGCAGGCTTCGCCTCGGCTGGATTTATCGCTTCGGCGGGTTTGGCTGCCTTCAGCTTCCGGGCCGAACGGACGACGCCGGAAAAGGCGCGCGGAAGCGAAAGCGCCGCATCATTGCCGCTGACGGTGATGCAGTTGCCGCCAAAGAAAGCCCTCGGGCAAAGCAACCAGCGTTCCCCGTCGATGGTGCGAACCGACCGGGGCGAAAAGGTCATGTTCGAGCTATCCCGATCGAGGGAATAGCGTGCGCCCTGAAAATTGCGCTGGCTGAACATCGCAATCTCGGCGCTGGCGGATGTCCCGCCAAGCAGCAGCATTGCCATGCACGACACGGCGATGGCGGGCGGCAGGCTGATCTTCATCCGTTACACCTTTGCTCGGGCAGGGCACATCCCGCACTGCAACCTGCATCCTGCCAACTTTCCCCCGCACCTTCAACCAGTCGCTCTTCAACCGGGCGTCGGCCGCACTTGCAATCTTGCGTTGCGTGCGTAAGCAGGGGGCGGTCCCCGCCGGGTGGAGAGTTCCGGAACGGGGTAGTCTGGGAGTGGTCTATGGTCGAGCCTGGCTCGAACCTGAAGGAACAGGTGGCGCAAGTCACCGTCATGTCGGTCAAGGATATCCGCCCCGCGGCCGAAGCGCTGCGAGACATTGCATGGAAACGCGCCAGCTTCCGGGTAGCCGTCGCCGACAACATCGCCAGCAAGACCCCGCTGATGGACGAGGATGGCGCGATCCTCGCGCCGGAAGTGTTCGGCTGGAACGGGCCGGATGAACGCTGGTGGGCCGACAGCCGGATTGCGCTTTCCTCGCCGCTGCCGCGCGCCTGCCGCTACGAAAGCGAACCCTTCTGGGTGAACGCCGACGGGTTCCGCACCCGGCAGCCTAACCGGTACCTCGAAGCAATCGATCTCTCGAACTTCGAAAAGCGCGCGTTCTGCCGGTCGGCGATCGTCATTCCGGTGCACCTGCCGTTCGGCCAGATCGGCATCGCCACGTTCGGCATCACCGATCGCCTCGACCTGACCGCCGAGCACGAAGAACATGCCGACGATCTGTATCTGCTGACGCACCGCTTCCTTGCGGGCTGCGTGAAAGCGCTTCGCACACGGCAATGGCTTCCCGCCGACTGCCAGCTCACCAAGCGCGAAGTCGAATGCCTGCGCTGGGCGTCGATCGGCAAGACCGACAAGGAAATCTCGATGATCCTTGGCCGCAGCCACGCCACGGTTCGCTTCCATATCCAGAACGCCGGCGAAAAGCTGGATGCGGTGAACCGCAGCCAGACCATCTTCAAGGCGGCGCAACTGGGGTATCTGGGCTACGCAGCCTGACCCGTCAGCCGGAACGCAAGGGAACGCACGACATGCAGGGGGATCGCATCATGAAGACCATCTTTCGCCTGATGATCGTGCTGGTCGGGCTGTTCAACGTCATGGTCGGGCTGTCGTTCCTGCTCGATCCCGCCGGCATGGCGGCAAAATTCTTCCTGGTGCCGCAGGGGTCGCAGGGGCTGGCCACCGTACGCGCCGACTTTACCGCCTTCTTTCTGGCCGCCGGGCTGTTCGCGCTGGTGGGGGCATGGCGGGCGGACCCTGCACCGCTAAGGGTGCCGCTGCTGCTGATGGCGGTCGCGCTGTTCGGGCGCACGGTAAGCCTCGTCCTCGACGGTGTTGCGCCCACCGCCTTTCCGCCGATGTTCGCCGAAGCCGTGATGCTGCTGATCCTGCTGGGGGGGATGCAGGTGTTCCGCCGGGCCTGACCGGGCGCCTAGCGCGCCTGCTGCGCCCAGAAGTCGAATGCCTGCTGCTGCTGTTCGTGCACGAACGCCGCCGCCTCGGGGCCGACGAACAGGCCCTTCCATTCGCCCTGCGGCAGCGACAGCCACCAGCCCTGCCCCGGAAGCCCGTCTGACGCGCGCACGACGAGGCTTGCCAGTTCGGGCCGTTGTGTCGCGCGCTGGCGGCTGTCCACCTCGGACAGGGCGGCGCAGAGCTGCCCCACCTGAAAGCGCTGAAACGGCATCCCGAACCACTGGAACACTGCGCCATAGCTGACGGCCTGCGCGTTCGACGCCTTCAGGATCAGCAGGGCTTCCAGTTCATCGATCGGGAACAGCGGCATCGCAACGTCGAGGCTAGCGCGTGCGGCCCGCGCGCGCTACAGGCGCCTGCGATGAGCATCGGGAATTTTCCGCAGACGCGGATGCGCAGGCTGCGCCGCGCCACCTGGTCGAGGGCGATGGTCGCAGAGACCGGCCTGTCGCCCGCCAACCTGATCTGGCCGCTTTTCGTGTGCGAGGGGCGCGACACCAGCGAAGCCGTCGGCACCATGCCGGGGGTCGAGCGCCATTCCGTCGATCGGCTGCCCGCCCTCGCCCGCGAGGCCGAGCGGCTGGGCATTCCGGCGATCGCGCTGTTCCCCAATACCCCGCCTGAACGGCGCACCGCCGACGGAGCCGAGGCGCTGAACCCCGACAATCTGGTCTGCCGGGCGCTGAAAGCGATCCGCGACAGCGGCGCCAACGTCGGCCTGCTGGCGGATGTCGCGCTGGACCCCTACACCAGCCACGGCCACGACGGCCTGATCGACGACGACGGACGGGTGCTGAACGACGCCACCTTGGACGTGCTCGTCGGCCAGTCGCTGAACCAGGCCCGCGCCGGCGCCGACATCATCGCTCCTTCCGACATGATGGACGGGCGCGTCGGCAAGATCCGCTCTGCACTCGAGGCCGAGGGCCACACAGACGTGCAGATCATGGCCTACAGCGCCAAATATGCCAGCGGCTTCTATGGGCCGTTCCGCGATGCGGTGGGGGCCGGCGGCTATCTGAAGGGCGACAAGAAAACCTATCAGATGGACCCGGCGAACGCCCGCGAGGCGCTGCGCGAAGTGGCGCTGGATATCGCCGAGGGCGCCGACAGCGTGATGGTCAAGCCGGGGCTGCCATATCTCGACATCGTTCGCCGCGTCGCCGAACGGTTCGAAGTGCCGGTGTTCGCTTATTGCGTTTCAGGTGAATATGCGATGGTCGAGGCAGCTGTCGCAGCCGGCATGCTCGACCGCGACCGTGTGGTGATCGAACTGCTGACCGCCTTCCGCCGTGCAGGCGCGTCGGGCGTCCTTACCTATCATGCGCTGCACGCAGCCCGGCTTTTGAACGGATGACCGGGTTCGACCGCCTGCTGGCCCCCGATCAGGGCGGCCCGGCAAGCCAGATCCACCTCGTCGGCACAGACGGTTTCGCCGCCTTCCAGGCCGGGCTTGGTGAAACCGCACGCGCGGCCGTTGCTGCATCGGGCTTTCGCGCGCGTGAAGATACCGCCTGCTTCCTGCCAGACGGCGCAGGCACCGGCTGGTCGCTGGCGGTCGGGCTGGGGGAACGCAAAACCGCCGGACGCTGGACGCTTGCAGCCGCTGCCGCGCAGCTTCCCGAAGGGCGCTACCGCATCAACGGGCCGGTGCCGGCGGTGGCGCTGCATGGCTGGCTGATGGCGCAGCACCGCTTTGGCCGGTATCGCCGCGCCGACGACGAACGCGGACCACGGCAGTTGCTGGTATCGGATCCCGGCCCGATCGATCGCGCGCTTGGCGATGCACGGGCGACGGCGCGCCTGCGCGACATGATCGACACCCCGGCCGAAGACATGGGCCCGGCCGACATCGAAGCCGAAGTGCAGGCGCTGGCACAAGCCACCGGCGGGCGGCTTACGGTCGAACAGGGCGACGCGCTGCTGGCGCACAATTTCCCGGCGATCCACGCCGTCGGCCGCGCATCGCCGCGCCAGCCGCGCCTTGTTGCGATGGACTGCGGCGACGAACGGCACCCGCTGGTCGCCATCGTCGGCAAGGGCATCTGCTTCGATACCGGCGGCCTGAACCTGAAGCCCGGCACGTCGATGGGGCTGATGAAAAAGGACATGGGGGGCGCGGCCCATGCGATCGCGCTTGCCCGCATGGTGATCGAACGGCGGCTGCCGGTTCGCGTCAGGCTGGTGGCGGCCGCCGCCGACAACGCGGTCGCGGGCGGGGCGATCCGTCCCGGCGACGTGATCGCCACCCGCAAGGGCCTGACCGTCGAAGTGGGCAACACCGACGCCGAGGGCCGGCTGGTGCTTGCGGATGCGCTTGCCTATGCCGCCGAATCGGCGCCCGCCCTGATTCTGGATTTCGCCACGCTGACCGGCGCTGCCCGGGTGGCGCTCGGCCCGGACCTTCCCGCCATGTTCGCAAACGACGACGCGCTGGCGCAGGCGCTGCTCGATGGCGGTGCCAGCCATGACGACCCGGTCTGGCGGCTGCCGTTGTGGCAGCCCTATCGGCGGCTGTTCCGTTCCGCGATCGCCGACTTGAACAACAACGCCGAAAGCGGCTTTGCCGGGGCCATCGTCGGCGCGCTGTTTCTGCAACGGTTCGTGCCTGCCGACGTGGCATGGGCGCATTTCGACATTTACGGCTGGAACCCCACGCAAAGGCCGGGCCGCCCCAAGGGTGCTGCGGCGATGGCGCTGTTCGCGGCGCTGGATATGCTGGAAAGACGATTCGCATGAACAGAACCAGCCGCATCACCGGGCCGCGAACCGCCGGGCCGATGTCGCCGCTGGACCCGCGCGACCATGCGTGGCGTTCCGATCTTGCCGACATCGCGCTTGCTTCGCAGGTGGCAGTGCCCTGCTACGTCGAACCGCTCATCCGCGAGGCCGCGCGCCAGACGGCGGTGTTTTCCTCCGACGATGTATCGGCGCCCGCTGCATCCGAACTGCTGCCCGGCGAACGCTTCGCAGTGCTGGACATCGGCCATGGTTTTGCGTGGGGCTATTCCCTTGCCGACAATTATGTCGGCCATGTGCCCGAAAATGCCTTGCAGGCGCCGGCAAGCGGCGACACCGGCCGCATCGGCCCCGGAGACGCGCTGCTGTTCCGCGAGCCGGCGATCCGCGCCGCTGTCGCCGGAACACTGCCCCTCGGCGCGCAGATCCATTTCGAGGACGCCGATGATCGCTTCGTGCGGATCACCGCCGGTGCCTTCGCCGGTTGCTTTCTGCACCGCCGGCACCTGCTGCAAGCCGATGGCACCGCCATCGACTGGGTAGAGGTGGCGCTGGGCTTTCGCGGCGCGCCGTATCGCTGGGGCGGCCGCAGCCGGGCCGGGATCGATTGCTCGGGCCTGATTCAGGTTGCGCGCCAGGCTGCCGGTTTCCGCTGCCGCCGCGACAGCGACATGATCAGTGCCGACGCCGAAACCGATGTAACCCCGGCCGACGCCCGGCGCGGCGACATCGCCTGGTGGCCCGGCCACATCGGCATCCTGCTGGATGGCGCAACCCTGCTGCACGCCAACGCGTACTGGATGGCCTGCGTCGTCGAGCCGCTGGCCGACGTGATCGGCCGGGCGGAAGCCACGGGCGGCCCGTCTGTCCCGCGCATCAGGCGTTTCTGAAGCGCAACACCCACGGTAATTTCGCCGCAGGCGGCAGGCACTTCGCTTGCCCCGCGCCCGCCCCTCGGCTAATGCCCGCGACGGGACGGGAAGGATGCGCCCGAAAGGCCATCCCCCCATTGTGAGGCTGCCGACGGCTGCGTAGCGCGAAGCAGGTGGACAACCACAAGCGAGCGAGGCCGACGGAGCGCGAGGGAGTTTGTTCGTGACGGAATCCGTAAGACAGTCGATCAGTTCCGATACCCCGGACCATATAATGAACTACGACGGTCTGGCCCTGCCGGCAGACTATGTCCCGACCGAAGCCGAGCCTTTCATGAACGACCGGCAACTGGCCTATTTCCGCACCAAGCTGCTGAAATGGAAGGAAGACATCAAGGCCGAAGCCAAGGCGACGCTCGACTCGCTGAAGGAAGGCCCGATCCAGGAGCCTGACCAGACCGACCGCGCATCGTCGGAAACCGACTGGGCGCTGGAACTGCGCACACGCGATCGGCAGCGCAAACTGATTTCGAAGATCGACTCCGCCCTGCGCCGGATCGACGAAGGCGAATATGGCTATTGCGAAATCACCGGCGACCCGATCTCGTTGCAGCGGCTCGAAGCACGGCCGATCGCAACCATGACGCTCGAAGCGCAGGAACGCCACGAGCGCGAGGAGCGTTCCTCTCGCGACGACTGATGCTGAACTGCTGGAACGGCGGCAAACCCGCGCTTCCGGCCCGGTGTAGGCCACCGAACCGGAGCGCACCGTTCACGCCCGCATGAGGACTATGCCCCGCGCTGGATTTCCTCTTTCACTTTCAGCTTCTGCCGTTTCAGTTCGGCGATCACGGTCGTGTCTGGCAGCGGGCGGTTCATCTCTGTGTTGATCTTCCCGTCGAGCAGTGCGTGGCGGGCGTTCAAGGCTTCGAGATGGGCGCTGGCCATGATGGCGGATCCTTTCCTGATCGCATTCCTGCCAAGCCGGCCCCGGCCTGGCCAAAGGCAGTAAATCACGCTTTGCGGGGCTTGTCAGCCTTGCCGCGACATTCGGCTTCCGACCCCACATGTGGTGCGACAATGCTGCGCACAGCCGCCACATGCAGGAGCGCGGTGCCAAATCGAAACCAGCCCGGTCCGAATCGGCTTCTCAGGTTGACGGCGGCTTCCTGTTTGCGCCATGTCGTCGGCCATTCGGCAGCCGGTGCGGGACATTTCTTCAGCATGGACGAGACGGAGCTTAGGGCAAGGCTGCACGCGCTGACGCTGGAGCACCGCGACCTCGACGCTGCAATCGACGCGCTGTCGCGCTCGTCGAGTGTCGATGTGCTGCAGGTCGCCCGGCTGAAAAAGCGCAAGCTTCGCCTGAAAGATGAAATGTCGGCAATTCAGGACCTGCTGATCCCCGACATCATCGCCTGACATCCGGTTCCGTCAGTGCAGCGGGCAGGTTGCCGCCGACGATCCGCACCCGCTTCCAGCGCGCGTGCGCACCCGAAACCAGCGCAACATCGCGCCGCGCGACGCCGAAACTGACGGCAAGAAACCCCAGCAGCCGTTCGGTCGCGCGCCCGCCTTCGGCTGCCGCCGCCACCTCGACCAGCAGCAGCCCCGCCTGCACGCCGCGTATCCGGTCGGCGCGCGCGCCGGGGCGCGCTTTTACGTTCAGCAGCCAGTCGTCACCGTCGCGGCGGATCGCGGGTTCGTCGCTCATGCAGGCCGGCGTCGGCGCAGCAATGCCTCCTGCACGACGGTCGCCACCAACCGGCCGTCACGGGCATAGATCAGCCCGCGCGCAAGGCCCCGCCCGGCCTGCGCCGAGGGGCTGTCGGTCTGGAACAGCAGCCATTCGCCGACATCGACCGGCCGGTGAAACCACATCGCATGGTCGAGGCTCGCCATGAAAAGGTCCGGGCCAGGGCCGGGCAGCGTGTGCGACATCGCCGCCGTTCCCGCCAGCCAATAGTCCGACATCCACGCCAGCAGGCAGGCCTGACGATCGGGCGTTGCGCCGCCGCCGCTTGGCACACGCATCCAGATCGACCGGCGCGGTTCGGCCCCCTCGACGAAGGTGAAGCTCGACGGCTCCACCGGCTTCACTTCGACCCGCCGCTCGGTCTGGCGCCAGCGGTTTCGCAGCCAGTCCGGGGCGTCGATATCGGTGGCGTCGGCCAGTTCCTGCAACGTCTTCAGCGATTCCGGGCCGGCGACGCCGGCGGGCAGCGAAGTCTGGTGGTCGAAGCCTTCCTCTCCGGCGTGAAAGCCGCATTCCATGTGGAAGATGGGTTCGCCTTCCTGAATGGCGATCACCCGCCGGGTTGAAAAACGCCCGCCATCACGGGTGCGATCAACCTGAAAGATCGCCGGCACATCGGCGCGGCCCGCGCGCAGGAAATAGCCGTGCAGCGAATGCACGGCGCGGTTGTTGCCGATGTCGCCCACCGTCCGTGATGCCGCCGTCAGCGATTGCGCCAGCACCTGCCCGCCGAACAGCGCGCCGTTGGCATTGCTCTGATTCAGGTGGTTGCGGAACAGGTCGCGGTCGAGACGTTCGAGCGTCATCAATTCGGGCACGCTGTGGCCATCCCACTCCTGAACCTGCTGCATGCGCGTCTCCTCGTGCGTCGGACTGTTGATGAAATCGTGCCTCGCAGGATTGACCGGTTGCGTAAAGCCGTCCGCTGCGGCGATGGTGGGCGAATGCACAGCCCAGATCCCGCCGGCGCCATTCCTGCCGCCACCGTCATCATCGCCCGCGACAGCCGGGCGGACCTCGAGGTTCTGGTCATCGAACGGGCCAAGGGCATGGGCTTTGCCGGTGGCGCAATCGCCTTTCCGGGCGGCAAGGTAGACCAGACCGACCTGCCCGAAGGCGCCGGTTTCCTGCACTTCGACGGCATCGAACGCGACTGCGCGATCGCACGCGTGACGGCCGCGCGCGAAGCCTTCGAGGAAACCGGCATCCTGCTGTCGGCCGGAACCGCCGTCGATGCCGATGCACGCGCCCGGTTGCGCCCGGCATCGGATCAGCACCTGATCGGATTCGCCGACCTGCTGGCGGAAATCGGCCACCGGCTGGATGCAGCCAAGCTGATCCCGTTCGCCCGCTGGCTTCCGCCGCACGGGTTGCACAAGCGGTTCGATACCCGCTTCTATCTGGCCTCGCTGCCGGACGGAGAGGAAATGATGGCCGACGGCCACGAGGCAGTGCACGCACGCTGGGCGCACCCGGCCGATCTGCTGGCCGAGGCCGACGCCGGCAAGATCAGCCTGCTGTTCCCGACGCGCTGCAACATCGCCCGGCTGGCGCAGTTCGAAACCGTTGCCGCCCTGCTGGCCGACGACACCCCTGCCCCCTTCGTGCAGCCGGAAATCGGCGGCGATGGCTGGCTGACCATCCCCGAAGGCATCGGCTATCCCTACCGGCGCGAACGGCTGGAAGGGCTGCGCCGCGAATAGCCGGGCCGAACGCAGCGCCAAACCGTCAGCGGCGGCGCGCGACCAGAATGCCGTCCCAGCCCTTCACGCCCACCGTCTGCAACGCGGACGCGTCGAAGCGCCGGTCGGAGCGCATCGCGGCATAGAGGCTGCGCGTGCCCGTTACCGCCGGGTCGTCGCTGTGTTCGTCGAGGATGGCGCCGCGCCGCACCACATTGTCGACGATCATCAAGCCGCCGGGCCGCAGCAGGGTGCCCGCCCAGTCGGCATAGGCGGCGTTGTTTTCCTTGTCGGCGTCGATGAACACCATGTCGAAGGCGCGCCCGCCGGCGCCAAGATCATGATCGACGAGCGTCGGCAGAACATCGAGCGCGGCACCGACATGAAGGTCGATGCGATGCGTCAGACCGGCGCGCGCAAAGTTCGCGCGGGCAACTTCGGCGTGGCGCGGATTGGCTTCGATCGTCACCAGCTGGCCCCCATCCGGCAGCGACCGCGCCAGCCAGATCGCGGAATAGCCCGCCAGCGTGCCGATTTCGAGGATGCGCCTTGCTGCAACCGCCTGCGCCATGATCGCCAGAAACCCGCCCAGCATCGGCGATACGTCGATCTGGGGAAGGCCCGCCGCGCGCCCGGCGCCAAGCGCCTGTTCGAGGATCGGGTCGGCCGGCAGAAGGTGCAGCGCCATCCAGCGGTCGACTGCGGCGAAACGATCCTGATCCATCGGTCTATCCTCTCGGGGTGAACATAACCCCATGCACCGCGCACAGAAAGGGGGAGGAACGGTCGGCCCCTCCCCCTTTCTGTTCAGGCGGTCAGGTCAGGATGCGGCGAAGAACTGCTGCGTGCCGTGCGCCTCGATCGCTTCGGCCAGCCGGCCAAGCGCGTGCACATAGGCGGCGCTGCGAATGGTGATGCCGTGCGTCTTTGCGCGCTCCCAGATCGCCCGCCCCTCGGCTTCCATGCTGCCGCGCAGACGGTCGTGCACTTCGCCGACGGTCCAGTAGAAGCCCTGCCGGTTCTGCACCCATTCGAAATAGGAAACCGTGACGCCACCTGCATTTGCCAGAATATCTGGCAGCACCACGACGCCCTTGCGTTCCAGGATTTCGTCGGCTTCGGGCGTGATCGGCCCGTTCGCCAGTTCCAGCACGACCTTCGCCTTCACGCTGTCGGCGTTGCCGGCATGGATCAGGTTTTCCATCGCTGCCGGCACCAGAATGTCGCAGTCGATGCCGACAAGTTCGTCGGGGTCGATCGCCTTCACGCCATCCTGGCCGACGAGGCTTGCAAGCCCCGCACCCTTCTTGGCTTCGATCAGCTCTGCAAAGCCGATGCCTTCCGGCGCATGGATCGCATGCCGCGAATCCGACACCGCGACAATCTTGTAACCAACATCATCAAGCAGGCGCGCAATGTGTGTGCCGGCATTGCCGAAGCCCTGGATCACCACCCGGCCACCCGGCGCGACGCCCAGTTCCTTTTCCAGATGCCTGATCAGATAAAAGCCGCCGCGTGCCGTTGCGTCGTCGCGGCCCAGCGAACCGCCAAGCGCAATCGGCTTGCCGGTGATCACGCCCGGCGTCACCCGGCCGACGATGGTTGCATATTCGTCGGCCATCCAGCCCATGATCATGGCGTTGGTATAGACATCCGGGGCCGGAATATCGCGCTCCGGCCCGATCATGCTGGAAAACGCCTGCATATAGGCGCGCGACAGCCGTTCCAGTTCGGCCTTCGACAGCTCGCGCGGGTCGACCTGCACCGCGCCCTTGCCGCCGCCATAGGGCAGATTCATCACCGCGCACTTGAACGTCATCCAGAAGGCGAGCGTTTCCACTTCGTCGACATTGGCTTCCGGATGGTAGCGGATCCCGCCCTTCGTCGGCCCACGGGTGTCGTCGTAACGGCATCGCCAGGCCATGAACGATTTGCGCGATCCGTCGTCCATGCGAATCAGCAAACGGGTTTTCACCGTTTCACGCGGATATTTCAGCTTTTCGAGGACGTCCGGGTCGATCGACAGGTGATGGGCTGCATCATCGAGTCGCGTCAGGGCCTGGTCGAGCATGGTAGAAGTCATGGATACTCCGTCAAACTGGTCTTCGTCGTTGGTCAATCCCGGCTGGCCGACTGGATCACCTCCACGATCTTCAACTCGCGCTCATGGCCATCGCGGTCGGGCCACAGGATGGATTGCCCTTCCCTTAGCCCGATGAGACCCGCGCCAACCGGAGTGAGGATCGATATGCGACCAGCCGAGATATCGGCGTCCTTCGGATAGACCAATTGGTAGCTGTATTCCTTTCCGCTCGCCTCGTCGACGAAACGGACTGTCGCATGCATTGTAACAATATTGCTGGCTATGCGGTCGGCACTGTGAACGTTCGCGCGCTCAATCTCGGTCAGCAGCAACTTGCTGACTTGCGGCAGCCGCTCCTCGATGCTGATGGCAAGGCCTGCAAGGCTGTCGGCCTCGGTGTCGATCATGTGAATCGGCGGCCGACGGGTCGGCTTCTTCGCTGTCATGATGCTGTGCTTTCCTGTTGAACCGCGCGCGGGCGGCTGATCGTTCTGCGCTGTCGTGGTGCGTGCGGCGGCCATCGTCGTGGCGCTCGCTGTCGATGTGGGGTGCCCCGAGTTCGGGGCAAGGTCGCGCCGGAACCCGGGGCTACGCGCCCGAGATGGTCTGCCCTCCGACGAGGCAAATTCGCTTGATCTGGCGCTGATTCCGCATCCGCCAATGATGGTGTCGCAGATGCCTCAAGTCAAACGCTGAAGCCGCGAATCAGCCTTTCGGGCCGGAAACCGGCGCGCAGACCGGCTTCAGCAGGCCGTCGGCGACCGCATAGACCCAGCCGTGCAGCACCAATTCGGCGCCACGATCCCATGCGGCGCGCACGAACGGATTGGCCGCCAGCGCTTTCACCTGCTCGCGGACGTTGCGTTCGCAAAGCGCGTCGGCCTCGGCACTTGTTGCAGGTTCGGCGCAGGGGTGGGCGTGGTGCAGGGCGCGGATCGGCGCGATCCAGCGCCCGATCGAATCCGCCGTTTCGGCCTCCATCGCCGCCCGGATGCCGCCGCAGCCATAGTGGCCGACAACGATCACATGCGCCACTTCCAGTGCTTCGATCGCGAACTGCAACGCGGCCGAGAAGTTCGGATCGTCGGCGATGGCAAGATTCGCGACATTGCGGTGCACGAACATTTCGCCCGGATCGAGATCGACGATCTCGGTCGCGGGAACCCGGCTGTCGGAACAGCCGATCCAGAAATAGCGCGGCTGCTGCTGCCCGGCCAGCCGCTGAAAGAAGCCGGGATCGATGTCGGTGCGCGCTGCTGCCCAGGCACGGTTACGCAGCAACAGCGGCGCGAGGCCCTGTTCCCCCTGCTCGGCGCCGAAGTCCGCCGTCCTGCTGCGGTTGCCTGTCATGCTGGTTGTTCCCCTTTTTTCCTTCGTGTGCGTAGAATGGCCCGCAGCCGAACCCCAATGCGCCCGTTCGGCCATCCTGAAAAGGCCGGAACCTTGGAAAACGAACCATCTTCCCCCGCCTGTTACGCTGCAAGCGCCGACGACGCCTACATGGGTTATGCCAGTCGCGACGAAATCCTTGGCGCCCTGAACGAATTGCTTGAGGCCGAGCGCGCCGGGGCGCGCGTGGCGCTGGCAAGCTTCCGGCTGGACGCGGATGCCGCTTTCGGTGAACTGATGCACGCCGTCCGCCTGGACGAGTCGCGCTGGTGCGCGATGCTGGCGCGGCAGATCGGGCGGCTGGGTAGCGCGCCATCGGGCAGGATCGGCGATTTCCGCGACAAGGCACTGGCAATCGCCGACCCGTGGGAACGGCTGGCGTTCCTGAATCGTGGGCAGGGCTGGGTCGTCCGCCGGCTGGAAGCCCTGCTGCCGAAGATCCGCGACGACGCCCTGCACCACGACCTGAAGGATATGCTGGACTGCCATCGCCGGAACATCGAACAGGCAAACGGCCTGCTGCGCCAGCGCGGCTGACCGGCGCGCGAATTGCACCAGCACAGGCCTTCGCCTAGGAATCCACAAAGGCACCAGCAGCACCGGAAAGGCGACAGATGCCCGAAATCAGCCACGACGGCGGCATGGATCGCGACATATTCGAGGCATTTGTCGAACAGCTTGATCGCTATGTCCGCGACCGGCTGATCCCCGCCGAAGCCGAGGTGCTGGAAACCGATCGTGTGCCGGCGGAAATCCTTCGCGAAATGCGCGAACTGGGGCTGTTCGGAATCACCATTCCGGTGGCCTATGGCGGCTCCGGCATGAACGTCTCGCAATATGTCGAGACGATCCGCCGTCTGGCCTATGCGGCGCCCGCCTATCGTTCGGCGATCTCGATCGGGGTCGGCATGGTGACGTCGGCGCTGAAAAACGGCGGCACCGAGGCGCAGAAATCGCGCTGGTTGCCGGAACTCGCCTCTGGCGCGATCGCCAGTTTCGGCCTTACAGAACCGGGTTCGGGTTCGGATTCGGCCGCACTGCAAACGCGTGCCGTGCGCGTAGAGGGCGGCTATCGGCTATCGGGCACCAAACGCTACATCACCAACGCGCCGCAGGCACAGATCGCGCTGGTGATGGCGCGCACCAACACGGAAAATCTGCCCGGCAACGCCCATGTCTCGGCGTTCATCCTGCCCATCGGCACGCCCGGCCTCTCGATCGGCAAGGCCGACGCCAAGATGGGCCAGACGGGCGCGCTGATCGCCGACATCATGCTGGATGATGTGTTCGTGGCCGATGAGGGCCTGCTGGGCGGCGTCGAAGGCAAGGGCTTTCAGCACGCCATGAAAAGCCTCGACAATGGCCGCCTCTCGGTTGCGGCGGCGGCCACCGGCTATGCCGAACGCGCTCTGGATGCGGCGCTTCACTATGCAACCGAGCGCAAGGCCTTCGGCGAGCCGATTGCCAGCTTCCAGTTGATTCAGGCGATGCTGGCCGACAGCAAGGCGGAAATCTATGCCGCCCAGTGCATGATCGCCGACGCCTGCCGCCTGGCCGACACCGGACGCCGGGTGACGATCGAGGCGTCGGCGGCAAAGATGTTCGCGTCGGAAATGTGCGGCCGCGTCGTTGATCGGGTGGTGCAGATCTTCGGTGGCGCCGGTTATCTGCGTGAATATCCGGCCGAACGCTTTTTCCGCGATGCGCGCCTCTATCGCATCTACGAAGGCACGACGCAGATTCTGCAACTGGTGATCGCCCGCAACATGCTGAAAGAGGCTGGCACCGCGATCCGCTAGCCGCAGCCCCAGTATTCGGCGGCCATTGCGGGCATTAGTCTGCCAAACGGGTTGAAAATCCTGCCCGACAGGCTCATGGGCAAATCGTCATGCTGAACATGAAGACCCGCTATGCGATCCGCGCGCTGGAATTTCTGGCGCGCCACCATGGCGAAGGTCCGATCCAGATCGGCGAAATCGCTGAATCCCAGCGCATTCCCCGCAAGTTCCTGACGGTCATTCTTTCCGAACTCTCGCGCGAGGGGCTGGTCGGCACGCGGCGCGGGCGCGCCGGCGGCTACTGGCTGGAGCGCGCACCCGCCGACATCAGCTACGGCGATATCGTGCGCATCACCCGTGGTTCGATCGCCCTTGTTCCGTGCGCTGCGCGGCTTGGCTACACCCCGTGCGAGAATTGCGTCCCCGAAGACGAGTGCCATCTGCGGCTGGTGATGCTGGCCGTGCGCGATGCGACCTCCGAAGTCCTCGACGGACTGACCCTTGCCAACCCGCCGCCGGTCGAAGTGACGATGCAGTCGAACGCCAAGGCGAAGGCCGCCGACGAACCGGCGCCGAATCACCTGGCAGCGGGCTGAGCCTTCGGCTCACTTGGCAGCGGGCTGAGCCTTCGGCCTACCAGGCAGCTTCCTTTTCGGCGGCGCGCCGGTCCAGTTCGGCGCGGCTCATTTTTTCCGACGAGGATTTCAACTGCCCGCAGGCGGCCATGATGTCGCGGCCGCGCGGCCGGCGGATCGGCGCGGAAATGCCCGCCGCATAGACGATGTCGGAAAAGCGCTGCACCTGCCGTTCGCTTGATGTTTCGAACGGCGCGCCCGGCCACGGGTTCCACGGGATCAGGTTCACCTTGGCGGGCAGGCGATACTTCTGCAGCAGCCTGACAAGTTCGTGCGCATCCTCGTCGCGGTCGTTCTTGTCTTTCAGCATCACATACTCGAAGGTGATGCGCCGGGCATTGTTGGCGCCGGGATAATCGGCGCAGGCCTGCAGCAGTTCCTCGATGCCGTATTTCTTGTTCAGCGGCACAATCTCGTCGCGCACTTCCTTGGTGACGGCGTGCAGCGAAACCGCCAGATTGACACCGATTTCCGCACCGGCACGGGCCATCATCGGCACCACGCCCGATGTCGAAAGCGTGATGCGCCGCTTCGACAGCGCCAGCCCGTCGCCATCCATCACGATCTTCAGCGCATCGCGGACATTGTCGAAATTATACAAAGGCTCGCCCATGCCCATCATCACGATGTTGGTCAGCAGGCGGCCGTCGGGCTGGCTTGGCCATTCGCCCAGATGGTCGCGCGCCAGCATCACCTGGCCGACGATTTCCGCCGCCGTCAGGTTGCGCACAAGCTTCATCGTGCCGGTAAAGCAGAAGCGGCAGTTCAGCGTGCAGCCCACCTGTGACGACACACAAAGCGTTCCCCGGTCGGCGTCGGGGATGAACACCATTTCATATTCCTCGCCGCCGGACCGCAGCAGCCACTTGCGGGTGCCGTCGGTCGAGACATGCGCCTCGACCACCTCGGGGCGGCCCACCACGAAATGCCTGCCCAATTCTTCGCGTAACTGCTTCGACAGGTCGGACATGCGGGCGAAATCGGTTTCGCCGCGATTATAGATCCAGCCCCAGATCTGGCCGCTGCGCATCCGCGCCTGCCGCGCGTCGGCAAGGCCGGCTTCGATCAGCAGTTCGGCGATGCGCGCACGGGCAAGCCCCACCAGATCGACGAGGCCGTCGCTTCGTGCAGGCAATGGGCGGGCAACGGGAACGGCCTCGGCCAGGCCCGGAATCGACATCAGTTCGGTCGGCATGGCGGGCGCCATAGCCGAAAGCGCGGAAAACCGCCAGCCGGGCCGCAACACGGCGCGGTAACAGTCGTTAACTCGCTAAGGAGCGATGGCTGGAATAGGAAAAGCGCCAGCCGTCGCAAGGGTCGGGGCGGCACCGAATAACGAGGATTTATGAGGCTGATCGAACATTGGTTGGGAACGGTTGCCGGAGCGATGATTCTGGCAAGCCCGGTACATGCCGCCGACTGGGTGAACGTCTGGCAGACGAACTTCGACAACAACCAGATCTTTCAGCAGACCGGCCCCTTCGCTGCGACCACCGCTTATGCGGCAGGCGGCGCGCAACTGACGAACGCGCAGGCGCTTCCCGGCTTCGGCACGCGCTATCTGCGCAACGCCACCACCGGCACCACCCGGTTCAGTTTCACCGACATGGCGGCGCACGACGCGCTGAAGCTGACGTTCGACATGGCGTATCTCGACAGTTGGGATAACCCCGCCAGCAAATGGGGGCCTGACTATCTGTTCGTCACTGTCGGCGACACCACCTACCAGTGGGCGCCCGCATGGCCCGGCACGTTGGTGGGCGCCGGCAAATTCGCGCAGTCCGGCGGTTACGGCGACGCCGTCTATCATTATGAATTCATTATCCCGCACACCGGCGGCGCGTTCGATTTCGCAATCCGCGCCGGGGGCAAGGGCTTTCAGGGCGGCACCGACGAAAGCTGGGGTGTCGACAACATCCAGTTGATGGCGTCGGCCGTGCCGGAAGCGCCGACCTGGGCCATGCTGATTGCGGGCTTCGGCATGGTCGGGGCACTGACGCGCCGTCGGAGGGAATCACCAGTCTGCTGACAACCCAGGCTTGGACGGGAAGTCGGCAAGAAGGGGCGCTGTCGCCGGGGGGTGACAGCGCCCCTGTTTGCAGGTTGGCTATGCAGGCAGACACATGCCGACCGGCCGTTGCCGATCGGCACATGCCTTGCGCTTCAGGCTGCCAGGTGCGCGATCCGGCTGCTGCGGCGGCCGCGCAGCGACACACCGACCAGACCGAAGCCCGCGATCATCATCGCCCAGGCCGCCGGCTCGGGAACACCGCCGATGCCCGGAGGCTGGTTGGTGATGCCGGTGATCGTCACGCGGACTGGCGCGCCCATGGTATCCACACAGCAGTTCGTGCCGGTGAAGAAGTCATAGACGCCGTTCCCCAGAGGGATGGGGTTCGTGAACATCCAGTCGTTGTAGGTGCCACGGCAGCAGTTCACCGGATCGGCCTGTGCCCCGGTCAGGCCAAGGGCCGCTTCCAGCGTGTTGTTGATGACGCCGCCCCACTGCACGGTGATCGTGGCATTGGTCACGGTATCCGTGATGTGGAGGCCGCCATTGTCGCTGTAGGGGGACATGAGGTCGCCATGCCAGTGCTCGGCATAGAGAACGGTGCCGGCGTTGGTTTCAAGCCAGCCGAACGTCACCATATGAGCGTCTGCTGCAGTTGCGAACCCTGCCATGGCAAAGGCCGCGACCGAAGCCGCCCTGAGAAATGATCCGATTTTCATAAAATACTCCCCTGATTTGAGCGTAGTCCGGCAACACGCCCAAAGCAGCGGGAATTTCTACGACACACGGGGAAAATGCCCCAAGCGCCGCGCCCGATGCAGCCACCTGACAAATGTTATATTACACCCGTGGATAATTCTTCTGCAAGCGGATTCGCGCGGCCCTGCCGGGCTGCCCTCAGCGGCAGCGGCCCTTCTTGTCGCAGTTCTGGATCGGTGGAACCTGCGCCCATTCGAGCCGTGGCAGCAGCACGGCCGGGATGTCACGGCTGACGATCAGGCTTTTGCGCAGCTCGTCCAGCTCGGCAGCGGCGAATTCGCCGAACTTGCCCTTGGGCACGGCCAGCGCGCGGCGGCCGACCATCGCAGCCGCGTTGCAGAAGCTGTATTGGGCGTCGAAGGTCGCCCAGCTCTGGTTGGTGCGGGTCGCATAGGTATCGAAGGCGCGCTGCCCGACCCTCGGCCCCTGCCGACGGACGAAATAGCCGGTCATCGATTTGAAACTGTCGGCCAGTTCGTCGCTGTGCTGGCGCAGCAGCGCGTTATAGGTTGGCACCGTCGCCAGAAACGGCGAAAACTGGCATTGCAGCGCCGCGACGTTCAGGCCGGCGCGCAATGTCCAGACATTGTCTGCAATCACTTCCTTCGGCGTGAGGCTGGGAAGCGGTGCAGAGGCGACGGACTGGGCCGACACCTCCGCAGCAATACCAAGGATGCAGGCGACGGCCAGCGATGCCCGGAAACCGACGCCGAGGCCGACGATGAAACCTGCACCCCTGCGCATCAGCCCAGGATCTTCCCGAGCTGCATGGCGATGCCCATGTCGCCTTCGACCTTGAGCTTGCCCATCATGAACGCCATCTGCGCGTTCTGCTTGCCCGACGCGATGTCGGTGAAGTCGGCCATCGAAACTTTCACACGGCAGTCGGTGTCGCCATCGTCGTTCGAGACGCTCGCCGGGCTGGCCTTGCCGTCGATACGGACGACGCCGTCGCCGCCGAAGTCGAAGGTGACGATTTTGCCGGCAATGCCGCCATTGCTGGCTACCTTTTCGCTCATGGCGCCGGTGATTTCTGCAAGACTCATGCTGTTTCCTCCCTCGGAATCAATCGGGAATCCCGGGATACACGTAATAGAAAGGCCGCCGTTTTCAGGGCGGCCTTTCCAAACTTGCCCGGCAGCGCGTCAGCGCGCCGGACCGGTCCTGTTACTGCTTGGCCGGTGCGGCGGGAGCAGCAGCCGGAGCAGCGGCCGGAGCGGCAGCAGCGTCGGCAGCGACGGCGCCAGCGGCGGCGTCGGCAGCTACTGCGGTGTCGGCAGCGGCGGTTGCAGCGTCGGCGGTTGCAGCGTCGGCAGCAGCGGTTGCGTCGACAGCAGCGGTGTCGGCCGATTCAACCGGAGCAGCTTCGGTCGCAGCCGGCTCGGCCGGCTTCTGGCCGCAGGCCACAACGAAAAGTGCAGCACCGGCAACAACGGCGGCTGCCTTCATCTTCAGAAGAACTTCACCCATTATCTGACTCCTGATGGTCTGTTACGAGTTCCGGGTCATGTTTGTCCTGAACCCCGAACCGGGCGCGAACGTAACGGCAAATTCGATCCGCCTCAAGCATGTTCATCCCGGCGTTGCGACGGCTCGCCGAGAGTGACCAGCATTGCAGGCAGTCGGCGGTGCAGCGCCTCGTCCAGTTGGGCCATCGTAGCACCCGGCACCAGATCGGCCAGCCGCGCGACCCCGTGATCGGCGATGCCGCACGGAACGATGGCGCCATAGTGGGAAAGATCGGTCGTCACGTTGATGGCAAGCCCATGAAAACTGACCCATTTCCTGACCCTGACACCGATTGCGCCGATCTTGGCGATATCGCCCCCGGCGCGAACCCAGATGCCGGTTCCCGCCTGGTGGCAAAACGCCGCAACCCCGAAATCCGCAAGCGCGGCGATCATCCAGCCCTCGAGTGCGCCGACATAGGCGCGGACATCGCGGCCGCGCCGGCCAAGGTCGAGCATTGGATACACGACGCGCTGCCCCGGCCCGTGATAGGTGAACCGCCCGCCGCGCCCGGCTGCAACTACGGGAAAGCGCGCAGCATCGACCAGTTCGGCAGCAGCGGCGCTGGTGCCTGCGGTAACGACAGGCGGATGTTCCACAAGCCAGATCTGTTCGCCCGCTTCTGCACGCAGCATGGCCGCCACATGCGCCTCCATTGCAGCCAGCGTGTCGGCATAGGGCGAAAATCCCGCCCGCACCTGCCAGTCCGGCTGTTGCCTGAAATCCTCAGTCGCGATCATCCGCGACGGATAGCCCCTGTTTGACGACGACGCCAGCCAGCGAAAGTGCTGCGGACTCTTGGCGGGATTCCGTGAAACTGTTAGGATTCCTCCATGAAACACCGTCGCATGATCCGGTTTGTTGCGCCGCTGCTTTCGGCGCTGGTTCTGGCGCCCGCTGCCGCCAATGCGTCCAGCCTTTTTCCGCAGCCGAAATACGCCGCCTACATGGCCGACGCCGACACCGGCGAGGTGTTGTATTCCCGCGCGGCCGACCAGCAGCGTTTCCCGGCGTCGATCACCAAGGTGATGACACTGTATATGGTGTTCGAGCAACTGGCTGCCGGAACCCTGAAACTCGACGATCAGGTGACGTTCAGCCGCCTCGCCGCCAGCCAGAAGCCATCGAAGCTGGGCCTGAAAGCCGGGCAGACGCTGACCGTCGATCAGGCGATCCGCAGCCTTGCCACGAAATCCGCCAACGACGTGTCGGTCGCGCTTGCCGAACATGTTTCCGGCAGCGTCGAGAATTTCGCCCGCCTGATGACGACGCGGGCAAAGCAGCTTGGCATGCGCAACAGCTATTTCGTCAACCCGAATGGCCTGCCCGACGCCCGGCAGGTGACGACGGCGCGCGACATCTTCCTGCTGTCGCAGGCGACGATCCGGCACTTCCCGCAATATTACAGCTATTATCAGCAGCAGCAGTTCGTGTTCGGCAGCCAGGTGCTGGCAAACCACAACCACCTGCTGCGGACGATGCCCGGCGTCGACGGCATCAAGACCGGCTATACCAACGCTGCCGGCTTCACCCTGGCGGCATCGGCCGTTCGAAACGGCCGGCGGCTTATTGCAGTCGTGCTTGGCGGCCCGTCACGGATCGCGCGTGATAATAATGTCGAAAGCCTGCTGAATGCGGGCTTCACCGTGCTCGACGCCCGTGCGAAAGGCCGCCTGATCGAGGTGGCCGACCTGCTGTCCGAGCCGGGCGACCTGAATGACCGGCTGCTGGAGCGTCTGGTCGAGCAGGGAAGCAGCGACCCGGCCCCCGCAACACCGAAGCGGCGCTGACCGGCCGCCTGCAAACCGCGCCCTAGCGCGCGGATGCGCCGCCCGCCACGATCCCCAGTTTGGGCAACCGTTGTTCGACGGCCCGCACATGGGTGCGGCTGACCGGCGTTTCGGTGCCGTTCGACAGGTTGAGAATGCCGGTGTGGCCGGTTCGGCGGAAGCCCCTGATCGCGCGATCCGCCACCCAGCACGTCCGGTGCACCTGCAGGCCGGTGATCGGGTGCGCCAGCGCAATCGCATCACCAAGCCGGGCAAACGTCAGCAATTCGCCGGTATCGGTGATGATGCGGACATAATGATCGTTCGATCTGAGCGCGACCAGATCCGGCCGCGCCACGAGCGGCTGCCGCAGGTCTGCCGCTGGCCCCTCCGGCGCATCGGCGGGGCGCAGAACTGGCGCCTGATCCCGTGCTTTCGGCGATGTCTGCGCCGGATAGCGGTAGCGCGGGATCCCCAGCAGACGATCGAAAACATGGTTCGCCAGCATCCACGCCAACGTCCCCGGCGCCAGCTTTTGCAGGAACTGCGAAGCGAACGACAGGCTGAACGCGAGCGGCACCGGCTCGCCGCCGGGTGGCCGGGTGGATTGCAGCGACGCCGCAAGGTCGAGGATCTCGATGATGGGCTGCCTGAGCAGAAGCGCCGACAGCAGCGCCCCCGAGAGGGTGATGACCCAAAGCGGCGGCCTGAGCGGCGCGAGCAGACGGTGCACGACAGCGCTGCCCAGGGCCGCCGCAAGCCAGCCGACCATCACTGTCGCGCCCCACAGATACAGCGCGAGGACGAGGCTGGTGCCCGGTCCCACCGTTACCCGGAACAGCGCCAGCGGCAGCGCCATGAACAGCAGCGGCACGACCACATAGAGCATCAGCCCGGGCGAGTTTCTGAGCATCGCCATACCGGCGATCGGGCCGGCGATTGGCGCCTGCGATGCCGCCCGTTCATCGGCCGGCAAGCCCGGATCTGGTGGTGTCGCAGACGTGGGAGAGTTGCGAGGTGAATCGCCACCTTCTCCCTCGGGTGTTTCGCGAACAGCCATCGTCATGGCGTTTCGCGAACGGTCATGGCTGTTCCCGAACAACATGCGGCCCCCTTTGGCTCGCTGCGAAAAAGACCGTGCGCCTTGTTTCGCGTTGCGGCTAATTTGTCCAGTCAAATTCGGCCCCGCCCAACGGTGCCGAACAACCGCCGGACGATGGCGGAGCGATTGGAGAGGGACTGGCTTGAGCGAGAACAGCGGCAACGCCCGCCAGTGGCGGATGGCATCGATCCGTCAGGCGATCGCGAAGTGCATGGGCCAGACGGCCGCTGCTGGTGTGGCCGGGCTGATTCTGGCACCCGCCCTGTCGGCGACCGCTGCGCACGCCGCGCCGGCAGCCCCGGTCGTCGCAATCCAATCCGGCAAGGTTTCGGGCGCGGCCGAGGGAAATGCCCTCGTCTGGCGCAACATTCCCTTTGCTTCGGCGCAACGCTGGGAGGCACCGACCGCCGCGCCGACATGGCAGGGCATGCGCGACGGCACGACACCCGGCCCGATCTGCCCGCAAAAGGCCGAGGGCGACGCCCGCAATTTCGCCCAGAGCGAGGACTGCCTGAACCTGAACGTCTGGGCGCCTGCCGCCAAGGGCGGCAAGCCGCTGCCGGTGATGGTGTGGATCCACGGCGGCAGCTTCCGGGTCGGCAGCGGCTCGCTGCCCTTGTACGACGGGCAGCAGATCGTCTCGCGCGGGGTCGTGCTGGTGACAATCAACTACCGTCTGGGGCTGCTGGGCCGCTTTGCCCACCCCGATCTTTCGAAACAGCAGGCAGGCGCACCGCGCGCCAACTATGGCCTGATGGATCAGGTGGCGGCGCTTCAATGGGTGCAGCGCAACATCCACGCATTCGGCGGCGATCCCGCTAACGTCACCATCTTCGGCTATTCGGCTGGCGGTGTTTCCGTCAATTATCTGATGGCCGCGCCGGGCGCCTTCGGCCTGTTCCACAAGGCCATCGCCCAGAGCGGCGGAATCCAGATTGAGACGACGCGCCATATTTCCGAGCAGCGCCCCGGCCTCCTTGGCAAGCCGCTTGAAAGCGAAGGTCTGGCGACGGCCAAAAACTTCGGCACGGAAGGGCAGCCGCTGTCGCTTGCGGGGCTGCGGCAGGTGCCCGCAGTCGACCTCGTCGCCTATCAGGAAAAGACGCTGATGGGTTCGTTGAACCCGGTCGTCGACGGCGTGCTGATCCCCGACGATATCGGTCGCACCTTCCGCGACGGCAAGCAGGCCCGCGTGCCCTACATGGCCGGCTCGACAAGCTGGGAAGCAAGCCTGATCAGCTATACGACGCCCAAGCTGCCGCCGCGCGCGGTGCTGTCGGGGATCGACGATCTGGACGGCGCCCGCAAGGCGTTCGGCGGCCTCGATGATCCGGCGATGGCCGATGCATGGTTCGCCGATTCCGTGTTTCTGGGCACCGCACATTATCTGAGCCGCGCGCAGGCGAAAGCCGGCCAGCCGAGCTTCCTGTATCTGTTCGACCATGTGCCAGCCGCGATCCGCGGCACGGTTCCGGGCGCCGCGCATGGCGACGAGGTGCCGTTCATCTTTGGCACGCTGCCGAACAAGATCCGTGGCCTGACCGCCGACAAGGTGAGCGCCGTAGACCGCCGGGTCTCGGCGATGATGACCGACTACTGGACCCGCTTTGCCAAGGCGGGCGACCTTTCCCCCAAGGGTTGGCCGCCGCTCGCCCGGCAGACGGCGACCGGCACGTCGATCAACATGCTCGATGCCGATCCGCGCGTGGTGACGAAGTTCAAGGTGAAGGAAATGGACTACCTCGACGGATATTATGCCAAGCGCATCGATCTGTCGAAGTGACTGGCAAGCCATATCAAATGATAAGCAACGGGAGAGAGTTCAACATGCTGCGTTCGATCATCCTTGCAGGCTGCGCGCTTGCCTGCGCCTCGGTAGCGATGCCGGCGGCCGCCCGCATGCTGGATCCGGCCAAGCCCGAAGACGCGCTGGAAATCGGCAAGCGCGTCCAGTGCGGTATCGAAGGCAAGCCGGCAGTGATGTACTGGTCCGGCAAGGTCTATTCGCGTGTGCAGGGCGAACCTGATCGTCATCTGTTCAACGGCGAAGGCATGAACATCCGCCAGTGCGTGCCGCTGACCGACGCCAAGCGCGGCAACGGTTTCCGGCTGGTCAGCCGCGAGGTGATGTTCTTCACCGACCCCAAGACCGGCGAAATCATCCGCAAGTGGCAGAACCCCTGGACGGGCGAAACCGTCGACGTGATGCAGATCGCCAACGATCCGGTGAACCAGCCGCCGATGTTCGCGCGCGGACCGAACGGCGAAGCGCCGCCGCCGATGCGCCTGAAGCAGATCGGCGGATGGACGCTGATGCCGATGGAAATCCCGCTGTTCTATACCAACCCGCTGGGCGGCGATTACCAAGATTATGTCGGCAACAAATACCACGCCATGGAAATCTTCGACTGGACGGCACAGACCAGCGAACTGTTCGACACGCGCAAGCCCACGGCCTTCCCGAGCGTCGCCTGGGTGCGCATTTCCGACTGGATGCCGTGGATGAAGATGCGCGGCCGCCAGGGGCAGATGGTGTTCAACGCCATGGGCGCCAAGATCGCGAGCTTCGACGAACTGCCGAAAGTGATCAAAGACGAGATCGCAGCCAACTATCCGGAATATGTGGCGCCGCCTCCGGTCGACGACAAACGGCCGAATGCCACCACATGGACCGTGTTCCGCCAGAAGATCGACGCCGAGCGCAAGGCGAATCCGCCCGTCGCGCAGCCGCGCCCGACCCACTGATGGGCGGTGCAGCCCACGACCCCCGGCAATTCCAGACATTGAAACAAGCCTGAAATCCGAACACCGAATATCCGAACGAGGAGGAACTACGTGAAACGAACTGCACTTCTGAAGCTGTCGGCAGCGGCGATCGCCTACTTCCCGGCGGCTGCCTACGCCCAGCAAACCGCTTCCACCGGCACCGAATTCGAAGCGTCGGAAATTCTGGTGACGGCCCGCAAGCAGACGGAAAGTCTGGCCGACGTTCCGCTGGCGATCAGCGCCTTCGATTCGCGCATGATCGAAAACGCCGGCATCCGCGACCTGAACGACGTCGCCCGCCTGACCCCCGGCTTCAGCTTCACCTCGGTCATCGGCGAATTCATGCCGACCCCGATCATCCGCGGTGTCGCCCAGACCGACCTGTTCGGCTCGGACCCGAACGTCGCCATCTTCATCGACGGCGTCTATACCGGCGCCCGCGAAGCGCTGAACTTCGCCCAGGCCGACATCGAGCGCATCGAAGTTGTGAAGGGTCCGCAAAGCGCGCTCTATGGCCGCAACGCCTTCGCCGGCGCCATCAACATCATCTCGAAGCGCCCGACCGACGATCTGTCGGGCCGCGCCGAAGTGACGTACGGCACCAATGGCCGCTTCTCGGTCATCGGCTCGGTTTCGGTGCCGCTGGTCAAGGACGTGCTGGCCATCAAGCTGACCGGTTCGCACAGCGAATATGACGGCAGCCACAAGAATCTGACGGGCGGCCCGAACCTCGGCGGCTACAACTACAACACCTTCCAGACCACGATCCGCCTGACGCCGGCACCTGGCTTCGAAATGGTTGGCGGTCTCTATTACTCGGACGACAAGATCAGCCCGCCCGCAGCCTCGACGCTGTATCCCAACTGCGAAATGGTCCGTGGCGTCTACCAGACCTATTGCGGCACGGTTCCGACCCTTGCGACCAACGAACTCAGCTCGCACCCGTCGGCCTATGGCCAGAAGCGCAAGACCCTGCGCACCTTCCTCGACGCCCGGCTCGACATCAACGACTGGGAGTTCGGCTGGCTGACCGGCTATAACAAGGTCGATCTGGCAGCGCTGACCGACGCCAGCCGCGGCATTCCCGATACCTTCCGCTATCTGGCCCCCGGCGGCGCCATCAAGACGTTCAGCACAACCCTGCTGCGCGACGAGGGCGAGCCGATGTTCCGCGAGTTCAGCCAGGAAATCCGCCTGACCTCGCCGCAAAGCGAACCGATCCGCGGCAGCGTCGGCACCTACTTCTTCTCGGGCGTGCAGACCCGGCCGAACTTCGACGGCATCAGCACCGAGCCGCGCCCGGCCGACTTCATCATGACCTTCCCGATCCCCGGCCCGTGGAACACTTTCTTCGACGGCCGGATCTTCGACAAGACGGTCCGCCGGCAGGTCGAGAACATGGCGGCCTTCGGCTATCTGGAAGGCGACGTGACTTCGAAGCTGACGCTGCGCGGCGAACTGCGCTACAGCGTCGAGCGCCAGCACACCACACGGCCGGCCTCGAACATCGGCCAGCCCACTGCGGCCATCAACAAGAAGCTGGAGTTCAAGACCTGGACACCGCGCTTCGGCATCCAGTACAAGGCAAACCGCGACCTGATGATCTACGCTTCGGCGGCACGCGGGGCGAAGTCGGGCGGGTTCGATCTCAGCGCACCGACCGAGCAATATGATCCGGAATATAACTGGACCTATGAACTGGGTGCAAAGGGCGCGGTCCTCGACGGCAAGCTGATGTTCGACGTCAGCGCCTTCTACATCGACTGGTCGCGCATCCAGATTCCGGTGCTCGACCAGACGCAGGCGCCGCCCGTCACCGTGACGCGGAACCTCGGCGATGCGGAAGTGAAGGGCTTCGAAGCCCAGATCACGGCGCGGCCGGTGCAGCAACTGACAGCCGGCGTGGGCGTTTCCTACACCGACTCGAGGTACACCAAGGCGCTGAACGCAGGCTTCGCCGGCTTCCCGTCGTTCGCGCCGAACGGCGATGTCAGCGGCAATGTCCTGCAGGCAACCGCCAAGTGGCAACTGTCGGGCACGCTGGATTATCGCCAGCCGATCTCGGACGAGTTCACGGGCTTCCTGCACGCCGACGCATCCTGGAAGTCGAAGCAGTTCGTCGATGCCACCAACCTGACGGTTCTGCCGAGCCGTGGGATGGTCAACCTGCGGATCGGTGCCGAAAGCAGCACTTTCCGGGTTGAAGGCTTCGTCGAGAACCTGTTCGACAACCGCCGCCCGACCTTCGCTTTCCGCGATGTGTTCCTGGGCAACTACATGAACGGGATGTCGGTGATTTTCCCGCCGCGCATCACCGTCACGCATCCGCGCGGTCGTGAACTGGGCGTTCGCGCCTCGGTCCGCTTCTGAGGGATGGCTGACTGCCGGGGGATAACCCCGGCAGACCGGAAAATGGCCCCGCCCCGGCACTGTCGGGGCGGGGCTTTTTCGTTTGCGTCAGTGCTCAGGCAGCAGCGACAGGCCGCCCGCGCCGCACCAGCCTGCCGGGCAGCGCGCCCGTCGGCTGGCCGTGGCGCCAGGTCACTTCGCCCGACACGATGGTGGCGACGATGCCGTCCGCCTTCTGGTGCATGCGGCGGCCGCCGGCGGGCAGGTCCTGCACGATCGTCGGCAGATGCAGCTTCAGCGCCGCCATGTCGATCAGGTTCAGATCGGCCTTCATGCCGACGGCGATGCAGCCGCGATCGGCAAGGCCGGCAAGTGCGGCCGGGCGGCTGGTCAGTTCGGCAATCGCATCGGCAAGCGCGATCTTCTGCGCTCCCTCAGCGTCGCGCGCCCATCGTTGCAGGTAATAGGTCGGGAAGCTGGCGTCGCAGATCAGGCCATAATGGGCGCCACCATCGGCCAGCGCCATCACCGTATGCGGATGGCCCAGCATCTCGCGGACGGCATCGAGGTTTCCGTCGGTGTAGTTGGCGGCCGGCAGATAGAACAGCGCATGGCCGTCATCAGCCAGCAAGGCATCCAGCATATATTCGGCGAACGGCACCCCCGCCGCCTGCGCGCGGGCTTCCATGCGTTCGTCGGCCGTCGGTTCATAGTTCGGCCGGTCGGCCCACTGGCAGGCAAGGCGCGACGCCTCGATCAGCATCAGCGTCGCCGGGTTGCTGTGCTCGGGCTGTTCGGCCAGCAGGCGGCGGCGGAAATCGGGGTCGCGCAGGTGGCGCAGCCGTTCGCCAGGCGGCCGATCGGCGATTTCCTTCCACGAAGGGTGGGCGCTGAAATAATGCAGGCTGACATCCAGCCCGAAGAACATGCCGACCGGGCGCGGCGCCACCTGGCCGCGAATCTTCAGGCCGTCGGCGGCTGCCTTTTCCAGTTCGGCCAGATAATGCCGCCAGCCCGCCCCCGGCTGCGCCGCCACATCGAGCAGCGTGAACGATACCGGGCGGCCGCCCCGTTCCGCCACCCGCCGCAGCAGCGGGAACTCCTCCTCGGCTGCTCCGCCCGGCGCCGGGATGATCTGGAACACACCGGCGCCCGCATCGCGCAGCCCGTCGGCCAGCGCGCAAAGCTCGTCGGCGTCAGAGTGCAGGCTGGGGGCCAGCTCTCCGGCGCGGGTGCGGTGCAGCAGGTTGCGCGAGG
Organism: Sandaracinobacteroides sp.; assembly: GCF_057137845.1. Lineage (NCBI taxonomy): Bacteria > Pseudomonadati > Pseudomonadota > Alphaproteobacteria > Sphingomonadales > Sphingosinicellaceae > Sandaracinobacteroides > Sandaracinobacteroides sp. Next base: position 40,107 of record NZ_DBNHFX010000130.1, read on the forward strand.
TGGTGACGCCGAACGCGCCGGCGCGGATCGCCTCGGCAACCAGTGCGCGCATGGCGGCAAGGTCGGTCGCGGTCGGCGCTTCGGTGCGTGCCGCGCGTTCGCCCATCACGAACACCCTGACAGCGGAATGCGGCACCTGCGCCGCCACGTCGATGTCGAACTGTCGCTGGTCCAGCGCGTCCAGATATTCGGGGAAGCTTTCCCAGTTCCAGGGGATGCCCTCCACCATCACCACTTCGGGGATGTCCTCGACCCCCTCCATCAGCTTGACCAGCATGTCGCGCTGTTCAGGCCGGCACGGGGCAAAGCCAACTCCGCAATTGCCCATCACCGCAGTGGTGACGCCGTGCCCCGACGACGGCGCAAGGCGGTTCTCCCACGTCACCTGCCCGTCATAGTGGGTGTGCACATCGACGAACCCCGGCGTGACGATCAGGCCATCGGCCTCCAGCACTTCGGCGGCATCGCCTGCAAGGTCGCCGATCGCCGATATGCGGCCGTCGCTGATTGCGATATCCGCGCGCCGGGCTTCGGCCCCGGTGCCGTCGTGTACGGTGCCGCCGCGGATGATGAGGTCGTAACGTGGCTTGGCTTCCATCCGTGCTTCCCTCCGTGTTTGCCTCGGTCGCGGGCGTTGCGCCCGGCTGCGGCAAAGGTTTCAGCATGGCCCCCGGTCGGCAACCGCCATTCTTGCCAGCCCGCAGCAGGTGCAGGCGGCGCCTGGTTCTACGCAGCAGGCAATATCCGGATGGCATGGCTCATGCGGGTTCCCCGATCGCCATTATGTCGGCGTGAAGGCGCGCCGGGATGCGGACACCTTCGCGGCGACTGATGGCGCGCGCCGCATAGCGCCGGGCCGATGGCAATCTGGCGCCCTGCCCCTCGATGCTGGCGAACATCGCTTCCGCCGCCGCAAAGCGGTCGGTCAGGTCGCCTCCGAGGAAGCCTGCCGGGTCCAGTGCGATCACCAGTTCGCCGCCGATCGGCGAGCCGCCGCGCCCGGCATCGAGCGCAATCGACTGGGCGCTGGTCAGGTCGCCGATCAACGGCCCGGCAAGCAGCTCGACCATCGCCGCCAGCGCCGAACCCTTGTGGCCGCCGAAGGTCCGCATGGCGCCCGCCAGCACCTGTTCGGCGTCGGTCGTCGGGTTGCCGCCAGCGTCGTAGCCCCAGTCGTCGGGCACGGGTTTTCCGGCGCGGCGGTGCAGTTCGATCTCGCCGCGCGCCACTGCGCTGGTGGCGAAGTCGAATACGAACGGATCGCGGCCGGGCCGCGGCCAGCCAAAGGCGATTGGGTTGGTGCCGAACACCGGGCGGGTGCCGCCGGCGGGCGCCACCCAAGCGTGGCTGGGTGTGCAGGCCAGCGCAACCAGGCCATGCGCGACGACCGCTTCGACTTCGGGCCACAGCGCCGCGAAATGGACGCAGTTGCCAAGCGCCATCGCCGCGATGCCATGCCGCCGCGCCTTGTCGACAAGCAGCGGCAGGCCCATCCGGAACGGAAGTTGCGCAAAGCCACGCCCGCCATCGACGCGAACCACGGCAGCTGCCGGTTCGGATACCACAGGTACGGCATCCGGCACCACCACGCCTGCCTTCACGCTGTTGGCGGCGACCAACAGTCGATAGATGCCATGGCTTGCACAACCGTCACCCTCTCCGGCGACCATGGTTTCTGCCACTGCGTCGGCATGATCGGGCGCGAGGCCCACGCTCCGCAGTTTCGCCCGCGCCAGCGACCGCAGTTCGTCCAGCGTCATGAGCACGTCGGCCAACGCAGCCTCCATCATCCGGGTTCAATATCGTATACCGTAGACAGTTTAGAGGCTGGTGGTCAACCGTGCGGGCTGCGCGCTATTCCGCCCCGAACTGCTTTGCAGCCTCAAGCGCCTTTGCCGCATACATCGCGCTTGGCCCGGCGCCCATATAGACCGCAAGCCCCAGCGTTTCCGCGATCTCGGCCTGGGTAGCGCCTGCCTTCACCGCCGCCTTGGCGTGGTAGGCGACACAGGGGTCGCACCGGACGGCAACCGAAATGCCGAGCGCCACCAGCTCCTTGGTTTTGGTATCCAGCACTGCGTCGGCGGTTGCGGCCTGCGCCATCTGCCCGAATGCGCGCATCACATCGGGCTGGGCGCCGCGAAAGGCTGCAACCTGCGGGTTCATTTCCTGTACCAGTCCGGGCCAGTCTGTGGTCATGATATTCTCCGTCTTTGGCTTAAGATGATTGCGCGAATGCGCGGATCTGCGGCGCCGGCAATGCGCCCGACACGCGGTTTATTTCCCGGCCGCCGCGAAACAGCACCATCGTCGGCACCGACTGGATCGAAAGCGCCGCCGCCAGCGATGGGGCAGCATCGATGTCGACCTTGGCCAGCCTGACGTGCGGCTCCAGTTCCCGTGCCACCTGCTCGTAGGCGGGCGCCATCGCCCGGCACGGCCCGCACCATGCAGCCCAGAAATCGACGACGAGCGGCAGGGTCGAACGGTCGCGGTGCAGGCGGAACCCTGCCTCGTCCAGCATCAGCGGATGGCCGGGAAACAGTGGCGCATGGCATTTGCCGCAGGCGGGGCGTTCGGCAAGGCGGGCGGCCGGCACCCGGTTCACCGCGCCGCACGAAGGGCAGGGGCAGAGTTCATTGGTGTCAGCCATGTCGCACCGCAACGTCGGGCACGAAGGGATCGAGGCGCGAGGGCGGCAGCCCGGCTTCGCACAGGTCGCACAGGCTTTCCATCACTGCGCGCACACGCGGATCGAGCAGCCGATAGCGCACCGACTGGCCTTCCCTTCTGGTGGCGACAACGCCGGATTCGCGCAGCAAGGCCAGATGCTGCGACACCCGCGACTGCGACAGCCCCGTCAGCTCGACCAGCTCGCCGACGGTCGGGGTGATGCCGCCATCCATGTCGCCCATGCCCATCCGGCACAGCATTTTCAGCCGGTCGGGGTTGGCCAGCAGCTTCAGCGTTCGCGCGATCGCGTCGGCGTCGCGGGCAAGGGCCGTTGCAGGCGGCGATATCGCTTCATGCTTCATCGGCTCGTCATCCATGTTGCTTCGTCGGTTCGCCATGCCAGTCACCGGCTTCGGCCGCTTCCGCAAGGCCGTCGTCCCGCAACATGATATAGATGGCGGGAATGACAAGCACAGTCAGCAGCGTCGAGGAAGCCAGACCGAACAGCAGGCTGATGGCGAGGCCCTGAAAAATCGGGTCCATCAGGATCGTGGCGGCGCCGATCATTGCGGCAAGCGCCGTCAGCACGATCGGCTTGAAGCGGATGCGCCCCGCTTCCAGCAGTACGTTGCGCAGCGGCTTGCCCGGTGCCCGCGCATGGTTGATGAAATCGACCAGCAGGATCGAGTTGCGCACGATGATGCCGGCAAGCGCAATGAACCCGATCATCGAGGTGGCGGTAAAGGGCGCCCCGAACAGCATATGGCCAAGCACGATCCCGACCAGCGTCAGCGGAATGGGGGTCAGGATTACAAGCGGCAGCCTGAAGCTGCGGAACTGCGCGACGACCAGCACATAGATCCCAAGCAACGCAACCAGAAACGCCGCCCCCATGTCGCGGAACGTTACCCATGTGATTTCCCACTCGCCGTCCCACAACAATGTCGGGCGGCTTTCGTCGTCGGGCTGGCCGTTCAGCCGGATCACCGGCTTTTCCAGCCCGGCTGCCTGCCAGTCGAACCCGTCGATCGCATCGTGCACCGCCTGCATGCCGTAGATCGGCGCCTCGCGGCTTCCCGCCAGTTCCGCCATCACCATGTCGGCGGCGCGCCCGTTCCGGCGAAACAGCATCTGGCTGCCCATGCCCTGATCGGCGCGGACCAGTTCCCCCAGTTCAACCAGGCGTGGGCCGCCTGCCGTCTGCGCAACCGCAACCGGCGTTGCCTGCAACGCCCCGTCCCAGACGCGCCCCGGCTGCTCGAGCGAGATTTCGATCGGCAGCGGCTTCAGGCCGTCGCCGCGCGGCGCATGGCCGACCACGCGATTGCCGGTAACAGCGCCGATGCTGTCCAGCAACTGGCCCTCGGACAGACCGAGGTGGTCGAGTGCGGCCCTGTCGGGCAGCAGACGCAGTTCGGGCGGGCGCGTGCCGAAGCTGTTGTGCACATCGACGATGAAATCGACCGAACGAAACAGCCGTTCCACCTGCATCGCCGTCGCCCGCCGGCTTGCCTCGTCGGGACCATAGATTTCCGCCAGCAGCGTCGCCATGACCGGCGGGCCGGGCGGCGTCTCGACGACGCCGAGCGTCGCACCCGCCGGCAGCGGCGCTTCCCGCAGGGATTCTCGTAGCGCCAGCGCGATGTCGTGGCTTGAACGATCCCGCGCCGAACGATGCTGCAACTGCACCATGACATCCCCCTGATCGGGATCGCGGCGCAGGAAATAATGGCGCACCAGTCCATTGAAGTTGAACGGTGCGGCCGTGCCGGCGTGCAGGTCCATCGCCACGACTTCGGGCATACGCCCGGCAATGTCGGCCAGCGCGATCAGCGTTCGCTGGGTATCCTCGAGGGCGGTTCCAGCCGGCATGTCGAGGATCAGTTGCAGTTCCGACTTGTTGTCGAACGGCAGCAGCTTCACCGTCACCGCCTTCAGATAGAACATCGAGCCGGCGACGATCGTCGCAAGCCCCACCGCCAGCAGGAACAGGCGCGCGGAACGGCGTGACGCGATCACGCGGCGCGCTACGCTTTCATAGGCCCGGCCAAGGCGGCCGCCATGCGCGTCGTCGTGATGGGCCGCCCGGCCGAAGATCGCCATGCGCGCGAAGCGGACCATCAGCCACGGCGCAATGATGACGGCAACGAAGAACGAGAAGATCATCGCCGCCGAGGCGTTCACCGGGATGGGGGCCATATACGGCCCCATCAGGCCCGACACGAACAGCATCGGCAGCAGCGCCGCAACGACGGTCAGCGTTGCGACGATCGTCGGATTGCCCACCTCGGCGACGCCGTCGATCGCGGCTTCGACCCGGCTGCGACCGTCAGCCATGGCCCAGTGGCGGGCGATGTTTTCAATGATGACGATCGCATCATCGACCAGAATGCCGATCGAGAAGATCAGCGCGAACAGGCTGACGCGGTTGATGGTATAGCCCATCAGGTTCGACGCGAACATTGTCAGCAGGATCGTCGTCGGAATGACGACAGCCGTCACTGCGGCTTCGCGCCAGCCGACGGCGAACCCCACCAGCACCACGATCGACACCGTTGCCAGCGCCAGATGGAAGATCAGTTCGTTCGCTTTTTCGTTAGCGGTTTCGCCGTAGTTGCGGGTGATTTCGGCACGCACGCCCTGCGGGATGAGTGGGCCGCGCAGACTTTCCAGCCTTTCCGATACCGCATCGGCCACGCGCACGGCGTTGGCATTCGCCCGCTTTGAGATCGCCAGCGACACGGAAGGCGCCAGCGAAAAGCCCTGATCGCCCGAACGAGCCTGATCGCCCGAAACACCCTGTTCAGCGGTTCGCACCATGCGCCATGCGCGCGCCTGCCGGTCGACCGGTTCCTGCCGGACTTCGGCGACATCCGAAAAAAGCACCGGCGCCCCCGTGACCGAGCGCAACTGCAACTGTTGCAGATCGGCCGCCGAAGAAATCCGGCTTCCGGCAACCAGCAGGTCGGCGCGCCCGGATTCCCGCAACTGCCCGGCCGGGAATCGCCGGGCCGCCTGCCCGACGCCTTCCATCACCGTGCCCAGCGATACGCCGTGCGCGGCAAGGCGGGCAGGATCGGGAATGATGCGGATGGCATCCTCGCGGCCGCCAACGATGAAGGTCAGGCCGACATCGGGCACTTTCACCATCTCGTCGCGCAACCTCTCGGCAAGGCGGTACAGTTCGCGATCCGACCAGTGCCGGGCGGCGCCCGCTTCCGGCGACAGCGTCAGCACCAGGATCGGCACATCGTCGATCCCTCGCACCGTGACCCTGGGCCAGGGAACGCCTGCCGGCGCGCGATCGGCGTTGGCGTCCAGACGCTCGGTCACCCGGATCGCCGCATCCTCGGGCCTGGAGCCGACTTCGAACCGCGCCGTCACCAGCACGCCATGGTCGCGCGCCTGCACATAGACATGCTCGACGCCGGGCGTGCCCAGCAGGATCTCCTCCAGCGGCTTTGCCACATGCTCGACCGCGTCGGTCGCGGCCATGCCGGGCACGGCCACCTCGATATCGACCATCGGCACGGAAATCTGCGGCTCTTCTTCGCGCGGAATGGTGATCGTCGCCAGCAGCCCGACGAGAATGCTCGCCAGCAGGATCAGCGGCGTTAGCGGCGACTGGATGGTCGCACGGGTGAGCCAGCCGGCGATTCCCAGCGGCACCTTTGGCCGCGCCGTCATCGGCCTTGGCCTGCGGGCAGCACGACCACATCGCCGGGTTTCACCCCCGACAGCAGTTCCACATCACCGCCGGCCAGCGTGCGCACTTCGACCGGCACGTCATACGCGCGCTTCCCGTCTGCCGACAGCAACCGCACGAAATTCAGCCCGAACCGCTGCTGGACGAAACGACCGGGCACGGCGATGCCCTGCCGTTCCCCCAGCACGACTTCCGCCGTAACGCGCTGGCCCACCAGTTCCGGCGCAAGGCCCGGCACCACCACGTCAGCACGGCGGCGACCTGCCTGCACCCCCGGATATGTTCTGGCGATGCGGCCGCTGACGGTTTCGCCGGCCTGCCTGCCGGCAAGGCCCGCGATCCGCACCGCCATCCCGTCGGCAAGGCGTTTACCCAGCCCTTCGGGCACATCGAGGCGTACGACCGGCGGCCCGGCGGTGATGGTTGCAACCACCACGCCGGGCGCCACCGCCGATCCTTGCGGAAGGTCCGCCACCAGAACCGTCCCGGCAGCCGGCGCGCGCACGACGCCCTGCCCCTCGGCCGCGCGCACCGCGCCCTGTTGGGCGCGCGCGGCCGACAGCATGGCGTCGGCCGAACGCGAAGCAGCCTGCGCCTCGTCGAGCCTGCTTTGCGCATAGACGCCTTCGCGGTGCAGCAGCCGGATGCGTTCGAGGTCGGCCTGCGCCCGCGCCGCCTGCGCGGCTGCAGCCGTGACACCGGCGCCCTGCGCGGCGGACTCCTGCGCCAGCCGGCTGTCCTCTATGACGGCGATCGGCTGCCCTGCCGTCACGCGGTCGCCGGCGCGCACCCGCAGCGACGCCAACACACCGGGGATACGGGCGCGGGCTTCCGCCATGTCGCGCGTAGTGACCGTGGCCGGCACTTCGGCCGTGTCGGGCAGACGACGCATGGCGATCGCCAGCCGCTCTCCCCGGACATCGTGCGCCACCGGCGCCTTTTCCGCAGGCGTCGAATCACAGGCGGCCAGCGCCAGTGGCAGGGCCAGCAGGAATTGCACACGCATCGTCAGGCGCCACGCGCAAGCGGCAGTCCGGCCGCTGCCCAGGCGCCGATGCCGCCGGCCAGGTGCCCGTCGACCACCGCCCTTGCTGCCTCGCAGGCGGCAAGGGCGCGCGCCGAGCGCCCGCCCGCAGCGCAGTTCAGCACCAGCCGCCGCCCTTGCGCATCGGGCAGTTGCGCCGGCGAGAAGCGCGAGAGCGGCAGGTTCAGCGCACCCGGAATGTGAGCCGCAGCAAACTCGTGCGGCTCGCGCACGTCCACCACCAGCGCATCGCCTGCCTCTAGAAGTGCCGCCAGCGCGGTGGCGCCGATGTCGCGCGGATTTTCCCGCCTGCCGAATCCGAACATGCGCAATCTCCAGATAATTCTTACTTGCGCATATCATGGAATATGAATATATAGTCAAGCAGGAAGTTGACAAACATCCGGGAGGAGCATCGTCGTGACGTTACCGCGAATCGTCGTGCTGGGTGCAGGCCTTGGCGGCACCATTGCCGCCTATGAAATCGCCGGCGCCGTCAAGGGACGGGCCGAGACGATGGTGGTCGCCAACTCCGAGGACTACTGGTTCGTCCCCTCGAACCCGTGGGTGGCGGTGCGCTGGCGCGAACCCGAGGCCATCCGCGTGCACCTGCCGCCGGTGATGCAGAAAAAGGGCATCGGCTTCACGGCCGTCGGGGCAAGGCGTGTCCACCCGGCGGAAAACCGGCTGGAACTGAACGACGGCACCAGCCTGCCCTACGACTGGCTGGTGATCGCCACCGGTCCCGACCTCGCGTTCGACGAGATCCCGGGCTTCGGCCCTGGCGCCAACACCGTCTCCATCTGCGAGACCGGCCATGCCGCAGCCGCAGCCGAAGTCTTCGATCGGCTGGCGGCCAGCCCTGGACCGGTCGTCGTCGGTGCAGCGCAAGGCGCGTCCTGTTTCGGACCGGCCTATGAATATGCAATGCTGCTCGACACCGAGCTGCGCAAGCGCAAGCTCCGCGACCGTGTGCCGATGACGTTCATCACCCCTGAACCATATATCGGCCACCTCGGCCTGGACGGCGTCGGCGACACCCGGGGCCTGCTCGAAAGCGAAATGCGCGAGCGCCATATCAAATGGGTGACGTCCAGCCGCATCGTTTCCGTCGACCCCGGTGTCGTGCACATCGAAGAGGTCGGCGAGGACGGCGCTGTAAAGAAGGCGCATGCGCTGCCCTTCCATCTGGCGATGATGATGCCACCGTTCCGAGGCGTGCCGGCGGTGCGCGATGTCGAGGGTCTGGTGAATCCGCGCGGTTTCGTGCTGGTCGACCGGCACCAGCGAAACCCAACGCACCGCAATGTCTTCGCGCTGGGTGTCTGCGTCGCCATACCGCCCACCGGGCCGACTGCGGTTCCGGTGGGAGTGCCCAAGACCGGCTTCATGATCGAATCGATGGTGACGGCGATCGCCCGCAACCTCTCGGACCTGCTCGACGGCCGCGAACCCGGCTTCGAAGCAAGCTGGAATGCCATCTGTCTGGCCGACTTCGGCGATGGTGGCGTCGCTTTTGTCGCGCAGCCGCAGATCCCGCCACGCAACACCAACTGGTCGTCCAGCGGCAAATGGGTGCACCTCGCCAAGATCGCCTTCGAGAAATATTTTCTGCACAAGGTGCGCCGGGGCGAAGCCGAACCATTCTACGAAAAGCTCGCCCTCGATGTGATGGGCGTGAAAAAACTCCGTTCCTGACACCAGAAAAGGACCATCCCGATGAACGTCGACCGTGCCGTTTTCGCCTTTGCCGGCATCGTGGTGCTGGCAAGCCTCGCGCTCGCCCACTTCTTCAGCCCGAACTGGCTGTGGCTGACGGCATTCGTCGGCTTCAACCTGTTGCAGTCGGCCTTTACCGGCTTCTGCCCGATCGCCAGGCTGTTCGCGAGGCTCGGCCTGCCATCCGGCCACGCCTTCCGCTGAGGCTGCATCATGCGTCTGCTTGCCGCCGCCCTGCTGCTGGGTGCCGCCACTCCCGCCGCCGCCGTGACCCCTGAATCCGTAACCCTTGAACAGGCGATCGAAGCGGCGCTGGCCACCAATCCGGGCATCGATGCGGTGGACGCCAGACTGAAAGCCGCCGAAGCCCGCGTGTCGCAGGCAAATGGCGCCCTGCTGCCGACCGTCACCCTGTCGGGCACCTGGGCCACCGGACGGCTGGACCCCGGCGGCTATTTCGGCCTCGCCGCCGCCGACGTGCAGCCGCGCGCTGCCGTTGCCACGCTGGAGCAGCCGCTGTTTGCCGGCGGGCGTATTCTGGCCGGGCGCGAAGCCGCGCGCGCCGCCCGCGGCAGCGCGATGGCAGCCGCAGAACTGGTGCGGGCGCAACTGTCCGCCGAAGTCGCGGCCAGCTTTGCCGCAGTCGTCACGGCGCGGCGCGAAGTACATTTGCGCGAGCGCCAGTTGGCAGAGGTGCGCGAGATCGAACGGCAGGCTGTCGTGCGTTTCCGGGCAGGCGACGCACCCTCGACCGATGTCGCGCAGGCGCAGGCGCGGGCAGCCGGGGCCGAAGCCGGCCTCGCCAGTGCGCGCGCCGCCGAGGCAGGCGCCGCCGCCCGCTTCCGGGTGCTCACCAGTCTCGCGCCGCTGAATCTGGGCGCCATCCCGACACCGCCCGCAACCGCCGCCAGCCGCGACGAAGCCGTGACGCAGGCGCTGGCCCACAGCCCGGCGCTGGCAGCGGCAGACGGCGCAGCGCTTGCGGCAGAGGCTCAGGCGAAAGCGGCCCGCGCCGACTGGCTGCCCACAGTCGCCGGCTTTGCCGAAGGCTCGACCGCGCGCGACCAGTTTTTCCCCGGATACCGGGGCGATCAGGCCGTGGTCGGGGTGCGCGCCCGCTGGGTACTGTTCGATGGCGCCCGCATGGGCCGCATCGACGAGGCGCGCGCCAGCGCCAGCGCCGCCCGAGCCGACGCCAGCGCCGCCCGCCGCGAGATCGAAGCCGAGACCATTGCCGCCTACGAAGGCCTTGCCGCCGCCCGGCTGATGGCGGAAGCCACCCTGCGCCAGCAACAGGCGGCCAGCGAGGCGTTGCGATCCACCCGTCTGGAAGTGAAGACCGGCATGAAGCCGCAACTGGCGCTGCTGGACGCCGAGCGGGAATCGCTGGACGCTGACGTGGCCGCTGCCCGCGCCGAGGGTGGGTTACTGGTTGCCGGCTGGCGGCTGAAGGCGCTGACCGGCTAGACTGCAGGCCGCCCCTCGCGCACCGTTTCCATCGCAACATAGGTGGACGTGCTTTCGACGTGCGGCAGGCTGGAAATGCGCTCGCCCAGCACGCGCCGGTAGGTGCGGATGTCGGCGGTGCGGACCTTCAGCAGATAGTCGAAGCTGCTGGCGATCATGTGGCATTCCTCGATTTCCGGCACCTTCAGCACCGCAGCATTGAACTCCGCCAGCGCCTTCTCGCGCGTGTCGGACAGCTTCACTTCCGCGAATGCCACATGCTCCTTGCCCAGAAGCGCCGGGTCGACGATGGCGCGGAATCCGCGAATCACCCCGGCCCCTATCAGCCGCCGCAGGCGAAGCTGCGTCGGTGTGCGGGTCAGGCCGATGCGATCGGCAAGGTCGGCGACGGTCATGCGGCCGTCGGCCAGCAGCGCCCGCACGATCCTGTGATCGAACTCGTCCAGATCACTATCACTATCACTCATACTTATCATATAAACCATGGTATAGCGTATAAATAGCCGTTTTGGCGTGAATCAGTGTTGTTTTTAGCCGCGTCTGTCGTCTGCCGTCATGCTATGGTCCCGGCCATGACCAGCCCCTTCGATTTCAGCGCGTTCGCGCCCGCCGTCGCAGCGCCCACCACCCTCAGGCAGGCGATCACCGCCGCTTATCGCCGCCCCGAGCCGGAGTGCGTGCCGCCGCTGATCGAAGCCGCCTCGCTGCCGCCGGAAACGAAGGCGGCCGTGGCCGCAACGGCGCGCGCGCTCGTCGAAGGACTGCGCCGCGACGGGCAGGTCAGCGGCGTTGCCGCGCTGGTGCAGGAATTTTCGTTGTCGAGCCGCGAAGGAGTCGCGCTGATGTGCCTTGCCGAAGCGTTGCTGCGGGTGCCCGATGCAGCAACCCGCGATGCCCTCATCCGCGACAAGGTGGCCCCCGGCGACTGGATGGCCCATGTCGGCGGCGATCGTTCGCTGTTCGTGAACGCCGCCACATGGGGGCTGGTCGTGACCGGCAGGCTTACCTCCAGCGTCAGCGAGGACGGGCTGGGAGCTGCGCTGACACGCGTCGTCAACCGCTTCGGCGAGCCGGTGATCCGCAAGGGCGTCGAGCTGGCGATGCGGATGATGGGCGAACAGTTCGTCACCGGCGAAACCATCGACGAGGCGCTGCAACGCGCCCGCGAACTGGAAGCGCAGGGCTTCAGCTATTCCTATGATATGCTGGGCGAAGCGGCGATGACCGCCGCCGACGCCGCCCGCTACAACCGCGACTATGAAACCGCGATCCACGCCATCGGCCGCGCCTCGGCCGGCAAGAGCGTCGTCGCCGGGCCGGGCATTTCGATCAAGCTGTCGGCGCTGCACCCGCGCTATGCCCGCGCCAAGGCCGACCGGGTGATGGGCGAACTGCTGCCGACAGTGAAGAAGCTGGCGCTGCTGGCCCGCAGCTATGACATCGGCCTGAACATCGACGCCGAGGAAGCCGATCGGCTGGAACTGTCGCTCGACCTGCTGGAAAGCCTCGCCCTCGACCCCGAGCTTGGCGGCTGGAGCGGGCTGGGCTTCGTGGTGCAGGCCTATGGCAAGCGCTGCCCGTTCGTGATCGATCATGTGGTCGATCTGGCCCGCCGGTCGGGCAGGCGGATCATGGTGCGCCTGGTGAAGGGGGCCTATTGGGATTCCGAAATCAAGCGCGCGCAACTGGACGGGCTGCCGGGCTTCCCGGTCTATACCCGCAAACTTCATACCGACATCGCCTATATCGCCTGCGCGCGGAAGCTGCTGGCGGCGCGGGCGCATGTCTATCCGCAGTTCGCCACCCACAACGCGCAGACACTGGCGACGGTGTTCCACATGGCCGGCCCCGACTTCACAGCCGGAGACTATGAGTTCCAGTGCCTGCACGGCATGGGCGAACCGCTGTATCGGCAGGTGGTGGGCGACAAGGGCCTTGGCCGGCCGTGCCGGATCTACGCGCCGGTTGGAACGCACGAGACGCTGCTTGCCTATCTGGTGCGCCGCCTGCTGGAAAATGGCGCCAACTCGTCGTTCGTGAACCGGATCGCCGACGAGGCGGTCGCAGTCGAGGAACTGATCGCAGACCCGGTCGACATCGCACGGGCGATGCCGGTTGCAGGCGCCCCGCACGACCAGATCGCGCTGCCCGCCAACCTGCTGGACCACCGGCGTAATTCGCGCGGCCTCGACCTGAGCGACGAAGGCGTTCTGGCGGCAACGTCGGATGCGCTGCGGACAAGCCTTTCGCAGCAATGGACTGCGGGCGAAGGCAAAGGCCCTGCCCGCGACGTGCTGAACCCGGCCGACCACCGCGACGTGGCCGGCCGCGTGACCGACGCCAGCGAGGAGGAAGCCGCACGCGCGGTGGAAACTGCGGCTGCCAGCGCATGGGCCGAGGTGCCGGTCGGCCAGCGCGCCGCCATGCTGGAACGCGCCGCCGACCTGATGGACGAGCGCATGCCCGAGCTTTTGGGCCTGATCATGCGCGAAGCCGGAAAGTCGCTGCCGAACGCGATCGGCGAGGTGCGCGAAGCGGTAGACTTCCTGCGCTATTACGCGGTGGAGGGCCGCAGCCGCCTGACCGCGCAGCACAGCGCCGTCGGGCCGGTTGCAGCGATTTCGCCGTGGAACTTCCCGCTGGCGATCTTCACCGGGCAGGTGGCGGCGGCGCTGATGGGCGGCAACCCGGTGCTGGCAAAGCCCGCCGAGGAAACGCCGCTGATCGCCGCCCAGGCCGTGGCCCTGCTGCACGAAGCGGGCGTTCCGGCCGACGCCTTGCAACTGGTTGCCGGAGACGGGCGCATCGGCGCCGCGCTCGTTGGTCATGCGAAAACCGCCGGCGTGCTGTTCACCGGCTCGACCGAGGTGGCGCAGATCATCCAGCGGACGCTTGCCGCGCGCCTTTCGGTCGAAGGCAGGGCGATCCCGCTGATCGCCGAAACCGGCGGCCAGAACGCCATGATCGTCGACACTTCGGCGCTGACCGAGCAGGTGGTCGCCGATGTGCTTGCCTCGGCCTTCGACAGCGCCGGGCAACGCTGCTCGGCGCTGCGGCTGCTGTGCCTGCAGGAAGAAGCCGCCGACCGGACGCTGGCAATGCTGAAGGGCGGTCTGGCGGAACTGTCGGTCGGCCCGACGGACAGGATCAGCACCGACATCGGTCCCGTCATCAGTCAGCCCGCACAAGCCGGCATCGAAGCGCACATCGCGCAGATGGCGGCAGGCGGCGCCCGCATCACCCGGCTGCCACTGGGGCCGGAAACCGCCAATGGCACCTTCGTCGCGCCCACCATCATCGAGATCGACAGCGTCGCCCAACTGGGCCGCGAGGTGTTCGGGCCGGTGCTGCACGTGCTGCGCTACAAGCGCGACGATCTGCGCACACTGATCGCCGGCATCAACGCGACCGGCTATGGCCTGACCTTCGGCGTCGAGACGCGCCTCGATGAAACCGTCGCCGAGGTGACGGCCGAAGTCCATGCCGGAAACATCTACGTCAACCGCAACATCATCGGCGCGGTGGTCGGCGTCCAGCCGTTCGGCGGACAGGGTCTGTCGGGCACCGGGCCGAAGGCTGGCGGGCCGCTCTATCTGGGGCGGCTGGTGAACGGGCCTGCGTTCACCGTCGATGATGCGCGCGCGCCCGATCCGGTGCTGGCCGAGTTCATCCGTTGGCTCGACCGTGCAGGTGAAAGCCGCGCTGCCGCGTCGGCGCGTGCGGCCGCCGCGCAATCCTCGCTCGGCGCCGACCTGCTGCTTCCAGGCCCGGTCGGCGAGGACAACCGCTATCAGGTAAAGCCGCGCGGCACGATCCTGCTGCGCGCAACGACGCGCGCCGGGCTGTTCAATGCAATTGCCGCAATCCTGGCAACCGGCAACGACGCAGCGCTGGATCTGGGGCCTGATTTGCAGGACGCAACCTCGGGCCTGCCGGAAGCTGTGGCCGCACGCCTTGCAGGCGGTATGGCCGCACTTGCGGGCGCGCTGATCGAAGGCGATGGCGCCGACACCAGCGCAAGGCTTGCCGAACTGGCGGCAAGGCAGGGGCCGCTGGTGCCGGTGCAGGTGGAAACGCCTGCTCGGCTGGCGGCAGGGCTTGGCTGGCGGCTCGACTGGCTGGTGCATGAAGTGTCCACCTCGACCAACACCACCGCGTCGGGCGGCAACGCCACGCTGATGGCGATCGCCTGACCGGACTGGCCTGACTAAGACTGGACAGTCGCCGCCATTGACGCCAGACCGGCGCTCGATGGCGGCCGACGAACCACGCAGCGCAAAACCCATGCCGGACATGGTGCCGCTTCCGGGTGGCCGGTTCCGCATGGGTTCGGACCGACACTACCCCGAGGAAGCACCCGCCCACGAGGCTGTCGTCGGCCCGTTCCGGATCGATCGCACGCTGGTCACCAATCGCCGGTTCGCGGCGTTCGTAATGGCAACCAGCTACCTGACCGTCGCCGAAATCGCTCCCGATCCGGCCGACTATCCGGGCGCGCCCTCGGAACTGCTGGTGCCGGGCAGTCTGGTATTCACACCGACCACGGGGCCGGTTCGCCTCGACGACTGGAACCAGTGGTGGCGCTGGGTGCCCGGCGCCGACTGGCGCCACCCGACCGGTCCCGACAGCAGCCTCGACGGATTGTGGGATCACCCGGTGGTGCAGGTGGCCGCCGCCGATGCCGAAGCCTATGCCGCATGGGCCGGGCGGCGCCTTCCGACCGAGGCCGAATGGGAATATGCCGCGCGCGGCGGCGGCGCCGACAGCGAATTCGCCTGGGGCAGCGATCTGGAACCCGGCGGCCGGCATATGGCCAATGTCTGGCAGGGCGCATTCCCGCACGGCAACAGCGCCGCCGACGGGTTCGTCCGCACATCGCCCGTCGGCCATTACCCGGCGAACGGGTTCGGCCTGCTGGATATGATCGGCAATGTCTGGGAATGGACGGCCGACTGGTATGCCGACCGCCACAGCATCGCCGCCGATGGCTGCTGCGGCGGGCACGGCGGCCCGAAAATCCGCGCCGAAGAAAGCCACGACCCGGCGATGCCCGACATCCCGATTCCGCGCCGGGTGCTGAAGGGCGGCTCGCACCTGTGTTCGCCGCTTTACTGCCGGAGGTATCGCCCGGCGGCCCGCCACCCGCAGGCCGTCGACAGCGCCACCAGCCATATCGGCTTCCGGTGCGCTGCCGACGCCTGACTTCAGATCATAGCGGGGCCAGCAGGCGATCGAGTCCGGTTTCGCCTTCGACCGTCTTCTCGAAGCGCGGATAGCGCGGCCCGCCGTGGTAATCGATGGTGACGGTCTGGTAGCGTTCCTCGTCGCGGATGAACAGCGTCAGCGGTTCCTTGCCGGTCTTTGCTGCCGCAAGCAGTTCGTTCAGCCGCGCCTCGGAATAGGCCTCGCCGTTCACTGCCAGCAGCCGGTGCCCGACTGTCAGCCCCGCCTTGAACGCCGGGCTGTTCCAGATCACCGCACCCAGCTTTCCTTCGCTGCCGACCGAAAAGCCCAGCGAATAGGTGAAGTCGGCGGTCTTGCGGGCCTGCATCGCCTTCCTGAAGGCCGAGGTTGGCGTATCGGTATAGATCAGCCGGTAGCCGCTGTTGGTGAAGCCGGCGAGCGGCGCATGGTCGCCCGTCTTGTCTAGCCGCTGCAGCAGCAGGGTTTGCCAGTCGTAGGGCTGGATCTTGTTCAGTGTCGCGACGACATCCTCGAAGCGATATGTCACCTGCCCGAAATCGCCGTCGCGCAGGCCGAAGAAGGCGCGGGCGAAGTCGTTGATCGATTTCGTGCCCTTCGATTCCCGGCGCAGGATGGAATCGACTTCCAGCCACACCAGCAGGCCCTCGTTGTAATAATCCTCCGAGCGCTGCCAGCTCAGCCAGCCCTTGGGCCGCCGCTGCGACAGGATCGGATCATTGGTGGTGTCGGCAAGCGGGCGCCACTGCCTTGCAGGTGCGGTATCGAGCGAGGCGGCGATCATCGCCAGTTGATCGAGCGTGTCCTGCCTGGAAACCAGCCCCGAGCGCGCCTGCAGAACATAGCCCCAGAACTGGGTCTGCCCTTCATAGACCCACAGCAGCGATCCGCGCATCGGCGTGTGGAAGTCCGGCGTCCAGAGGTCGGCGCCACGGCGGAACTTGCCGTTCCAGCTATGGGTGAACTCATGCGGGAGCAGATTGCGGGCGGAAGGCGTTTCATCCCATTTGGTGAAATAGCCGGGCCGAACGCCGTTTTCCGAACTGCGATGATGTTCGAGGCCGATCCCGCCCATGATCGACGAGATCGACAGCAGGAAATGGTAATTGTCATATTGTTGCGTGCCGAACAGCTTGATCGCCTGATCGGCGAGCCGCTTGTGCGCCTCCACCTGTTCGGGCTTTGCCTGCAGTTCGTTCGGACTGTCGGCAACCACGTCCAGGAAAACCCGTGGCGAAAGCTGCCATTGCTGCGAATACCGCCCGGCCATCACCGGAGAATCCGCCAGAACCTCGTAATTGGTGGTTTCATAGACCTGCTCGTCGCCGACCTTCTTTGAAGGAAGGCCCGAATAGGCGGTCCAGCCGACGGGGTAGCGCACGGTCGCTGCAACCGGAATCTGCCGGGTGAAGTAGCCGGCGGGATAGAGGCTCATGGAAATGAACTGCAACCGCAGCATATCGGGTGCGGTGACGATGCCGCCCTGGTTCGCGGCCGTCGCCGACAGGAACTGGAACGAAGCGTCGATCGACCGCGCGCCGGCGGGCACCTCGACATGATAGGCATAGACTTCAACCGGATCGCGCTTCCATGAAAGCGTACGGCCATCGGCCGTGAACCTGAGACCCGCAACCTTGTCGATCGCGCCGGACGGCGAATGGTGCCCCGGCAGCCACTTCGGGAACAGCAGCGTCACGGTGCCGGTGCTTTGCACCGGGATCTGCTGGCGCACTTCGAAGATGCCGCGCTGCACGTCGGTCGCGTCGATCTTCAGCTTCATGGTGCCGGGGTAGGGCACATCGCGCGACGCCTCGATCGGCGGCGGCAGCGGGTCGGGTGCGGGCCTCGAATTTTCCGCCAGAGCAGGTGCACAGACAATGGGAAGAGCGAACAGAAACAAAGCCGGGCGGAACATCAAAACTCCTTGCGACAACCACGGAAAACAAGCCCATGGCCGCCCGGACGCCGCCGCGTCAACACTCGACGACGTTGACGGCAAGCCCCCCCTGGCTGGTTTCCTTGTACTTCAGCTTCATGTCCTCGCCGGTCTGGCGCATCGTTTCGATCACCGAATCCAGGCTTACGATATGCCGTCCGTCGCCGTGCATCGCCAGCCACGCGGCGTTGATCGCCTTCACCGCGCCCATGGTGTTGCGTTCGATGCAGGGGATCTGCACCAGCCCGCCGATCGGATCGCAGGTCAGGCCGAGGTTGTGCTCCATGCCGATTTCGGCGGCGTTTTCGGCCTGCGCGTTCGTGCCGCCGAGTGCCGCCACCAGCCCGCCCGCCGCCATCGAACAGGCGACGCCGACTTCGCCCTGACAGCCCATTTCCGCAGCCGAGATCGACGCCCGCTTCTTGTACAGCATGCCGATCGCGGCGGCAGTCTTCAGCAGCCGGTGGCTTCCGGCGGCATCGGCGCCGTGCACGAAGCTTTCATAATATTGCAGCACCGCCGGGATGATGCCGGCAGCGCCGTTGGTGGGGGCGGTCACCACCCGCCCGCCGGCTGCATTCTCTTCGTTGACGGCAAGCGCCCACAGACTGACCCATTCGAACACATGGCCTGAATCGACGCGCGGCCCGCGCGCTGCCAGACGGTCGCGCATGTGCTTTGCCCGGCGCTCTACCCGCAAGCCGCCCGGCAATATGCCGTCGCGCGTGCAACCGCGCTCGATCGAGGCGAGCATCGCCCGGCGGACATCGGCCAGAAAGGCATCGGTCTGTGCAGGTTCGCGCAGGTCCGCCTCGTTCGCGTCGACGAGTTCGGCTATCGACAGGCCGGCCGCCGCCGCCAGGTCGAGCATGTTCTGCGCCGATGTGAACGGATAGGGTGGCTGGTGGTTCAGACGGGCCGGCTCGCCACCTTCCCGCCGGATCGCCCCGCCGCCGACCGAATAGTAGATGCGCTCCAGCGGTTCCCCGTCGGCAAAGGTGGCGACGAAGCGCATGCCGTTCGGGTGCGCGCGCAGAAACTGCCGCCGGAACAGGATGTCGCGGTCTGGTCGGAACGCGATTCGCACCCGCCCATCGAGGTTGATCCGGCCTTCGGTTTCAATGCCCGCCAGCAGCGCCTCGACCTGGTCGGGATCGATACCTTCAGGTGTTTCGCCGGCAAGGCCCAGCACCACCGCGCGGTCGGTATGGTGGCCACGCCCCGTAAGCGACAGCGATCCGAACAGTTCTGCCGAGACATGGTGCGGCACCCGCCCGCAATCGATCGCTTCGCCGGCGAAGGTGCGCGCCGCCCGCATCGGCCCGACCGTATGCGAACTGGAGGGGCCAATGCCGATGGTATAAAGTTCGGTCAGGCTGACGACGCAGGAACTGCTGGCGGGCGCGGTGCTGGCTTTCTGCTGGCCGGACATGATTCTCCCCTCGGCGCTGCCGGGCAAGTGACTACAGCGACTTGATAGCAGCATCGGCGGGATTGCCACAGGGCCGCAGGCACGATGGCCATTGCTTCAGGCCAGATCTTCGGGCCGGTCGAAGTCCTGCAGGATGGCTGCGTCGTCCACGTCGATCTGCCGGACGCCCAGATCATCAAGCAAAGCGCGCGCGCCGCGATCGCCGTGCAGCACCTGCAATCGCGGCCACAAGGAACGGTGAAAACCACAAGGGTTGCCGCGTTGGCCGCCAAAGCACGGCACCACGCAGGGCGCGCCTTCGGCAAGTGCTGCTGCAAGCAGTGCAAGCGTTTCTGCCGCCACGAACGGCATGTCGGCCAGCAGCACCAGCACCGCGCCCCAATCGGCAGGCGCGGCGCGCAGCCCGGCCTTCAGGCTTTCGGCCATGCCCTGCCCGTGCTGCGCCGCATGAACGTGCAGCACATCGCCCGCCGCCTGCATAACCTGCCCGGCATGCGCCCCCGTCACCACCAGCGGCTCAAGGCCCGCCGCACAGGCCGCCGCCAGCACATGCGCGATCATCGGACGGCCCGCCACTTCGATTGCAGGCTTTGGCGCACCCATGCGGCGGGCGCTTCCTGCCGCCAGCACCAGTGCGCCGATCTTCAGCGGTTCAGCCACCGGAGCTTCCGCTCCAGCTCCAGGGCACGGGGCGGCCGGATTCTTCGAGCAGGCCGCCAACCCCCATCCGGGCGACGATGTCGGGCGACAGCGCAACGCCCGCCGCCCAGCGTTCCAGCACGAGGTCGAGACCGTTCCGGCGCGGGCTGCGGGCGCAGCCGGGAAGCCCGATCACCAGCGCATCGCGCAACCGCCCCAGCAGCAGCAGGTTGCCGGGATCGACCGGCATGCCAACCCGCCACACCTCGCCGCCAGCCGCCTCGATCGCCTGCGGGATCACATCGCGGCGATCAACCGTCGCGGCAGCGCCCGCGATCAGGATCAGCGGCGCGGTTTGCACCCCAAGCAGCGCGGCAAGCGGCTGGATCGCGTGCGGCACCGGCGGCAGTGGCTGCAACACATGGCCGAAACGCGCCATGCGGTCCGATGTGATGGCCGCCGTCTTTTCGAACAATGTGCCGGCGGCATCGCCACTGCCGGTCTGCACCAGAACCGGTGGCGCCGTCCTGCGCCAGGGGGCGATCCAGATCGGCGCCATCGCCGGCAGGTTCAGCGCCTGCATCTCGGCCCCGGTCAGTGCGAAGGGCACGATCTTGACCGTCGCCAGCAGATCGCCGGCCGCAACCGGCGTGTGCGGCGGCAAGGTCGAGATGGCGACCGCATCGCACGCAGCATTTGCCGCATGCACCGACTGCGGATCGAACAACAGCAGCCCGGCATGGCCGGCGCGCAGGTGCACGCGCCCCATCACCGGTGCTTCCGCTTCGACGCCGTCGCCTGCCATGCGCGCGCCGATGGCGGCGGCAGCATCGGCTTCGGGGGTGTCTGCCGGGTCGAGGCGGACCACCCAGATCCGGCTGATGCCGGCTGCCGCTGCACGCGCGCAGAGTTCGGGCGTAACCTTGCTGCCCTTCGGATGGCGCTGGCCGCCAAGCAGCAGCGAATGCGCCAGAATCGCGCCCCCGGCTTCGGCCAATGACAGTTCGGCGAAGATCATGGCTAGGGCCTGCGCCGCCAGGCAGCGATCATTTCAGCGGCCACGCTAAGCGCGATTTCGGCCGGGTTCGCTGCGCCGATGTCCAGCCCGGCCGGGCCGTGGATGCGGGCGAGTTGTGCATCGCTGAAGCCGCGCGCGGCAAGACGTTCAAGCCGCGCGGCGTGGGTGCGGCGGCTGCCCAACGCGGCAACATAATAGGCCGGTGTCGCAAGCGCGACGGCAAGCGCCGCATCATCGAGCTTGGGGTCGTGCGTCAGGCAGACGACTGCACTTGCGGCATCCGGGTGCCAGTCGCCCAATGCTTCGTCGGGCCAACGGTCGTCCACCTCGAATCCGGCAAAGCGCGGCCCGGCAGCAAACGCGCCGCGCGGATCGACGATCCGGACTTCGTGGCCAAGCGTCGTGGCGATCGGCGCCAGCGCCTGCGAAATATGCACCGCGCCCACCAGCATCAGCCTGAGCGGCGGGTCGAACCGGTGCACGAAATCGCCCTCGGCCCCTTCTGCCGTGCGGCCGGTGGCAAAGTCGGCGGCGATGCTGAACGTCTGCCCGTCGGCACGCGCCTGCGCCAGCCGTGCAAGCAGCGCCGGTGGAAAACCGGTATCATCGACCGCCTGCACCAGGATCGAAATCTCTCCGCCGCAGGCGAGGCCGACTTCCCATGCCCGTTCGCTCGCCACACCGAATGTCAGCAGTTCGCCGCCGCCCCGTGCGATCCGCTGCATCGCGGCCTCGATCACCGCGCCCTCGACACAACCGCCCGAGACCGAGCCTTCGAACAATCCATCGTCGCGGACCAGCAGCAGACTTCCCGTCCGCCGGGGGGCCGATCCCCATGTGCGAACGACCGTTGCCAGCGCCAGCCGATGCCCCGCTGCCTGCCACTGCGAAGCCAGCCCGAGGATCCGGCCGAGGTCGTCCATCAGCGGCTACCAAGCAGCCAGGCTGTCGTCAGGGCAACCAGCAGCACCAGCGCGCCGATCCAGATCCATGGCGCGATGCCCGGCGCCTGCGCGGCGGATGGGTCTGCGCCTGCAACCGCCGCCGTCCCGGATGCTTGCGTCGCGGCAGGCTCGCCTTCCACCTCGGCGCGGAACGCCTCGAAGAACTGGTCAGCGTAGCCGCGCGCCGCGCCTTCCACCAGCCGTGCGCCAAGCTGCGCAAGCTTTCCGCCCACCTGCGACTGCACCGCATAGGATAGCAACGTGTCTTCCGGCCCACGGTCGATCAGATGCACGTCGGCCGACCCGCGCACAAAGCCCGCGACGCCGCCCTTCCCCTCTCCGGACAGGACGTAATGATGCGGCGGATCAACTTCCTTCAGCTCGACGGTGCCGGTGAACCGCGCCTTCACCGGACCCACCTTCACGTTCATCACACCGGAAAACCGGTTGTCGCCATCGGCTTCCAGACGCTCCACCCCTTCGATGCAGCGCGCCAGCACCGCCGGGTCGTTCAGCGCCGACCAGACCTGCTGCCGCGACGAACGGATGCCGATTTCACCCTTCAGTTCCATGTTCCGGGGCACCCTTATTACGATAGTGTAAAAAAGTTCACCTTGCACCTGCGTGTGTCTGTGTTAGCCTTTTGTCTGAGGACGGAAAAGCACAACAACTAAATTACTGATTACGCGACAAGAAGGTTGACTGACACGCAAATGCGCCAAGTAACAAGCGACATGGATAGCCTGCCGAATGCGCAAGTTTCGAATGCCGGCATGCCGGACTGCCCCTCGCAGACGGATGAAATCCTGCGCGGACGGGTGAAATGGTTTGATGTGTCCAAGGGCTATGGCTTCGTCATTCCCGACGATGGCAGCAGCGACGTGCTGATCCACTATAACCTGCTCGCTCCGATCGGGCGGAAGTCGCTGCCGGAAGGCGCGACGCTCAGGCTTTCGGTCCGCCACGGCGCGCGCGGACGGCAGGGCGCGACCATCCTCGACCTCGACCTGTCCTCCGCAACCGGCCCCGACCATGACCGCCTGCCCCCGCCACGCGGGGGGCACCACCAGAACCCGCTGGACTTTCTGGAACAGGCAGGTGATTTCGAACCCGTTCAGGTGCGCTGGTTCAATCGCACCCGTGGGTATGGCTTCCTGCTGAGAAACGACGGTGTCACGCAGATCTTCATTCACATGGAAACCGTTCGCCGTGGTGGCCTTGAAGGGCTGCATCCGGGCGAATTTCTTGCAGCCCGCGTGCACGACGGGCCGCGCGGCGCGCTTGCAGTCGACATCCGCCCGGAACCCGCGGCCCGCGATTAGCCTGCCGATCGCGATTAGCCTGGCGCTGCTGGCTGTTGCCGGTGCTGCACCATGGATTCCGGCGCCAGCGGCGGCAGCGGTCGTCGCCGGAAAGCCGCAGACCGGGCTGAAGGTGATGCCGCTCTCCATCTCCACGGCCGATGGCCGGACGCACCGCTACCAGATCGAAGTGGCGGCAACGGGCGCGCAACAGGCACACGGCATGATGTTCCGCACCGCGATGGCGCCGAACAGCGGCATGATCTTCCCCATGCATCCGCCGCGCACCGCCAGCTTCTGGATGGAAAACACGCTGATTCCGCTGGATCTGCTGTTCATCGGCGCCGACGGCCGCATCCGCAACATCATCGCCGAGGCGACGCCGAAATCGCAGGCTATGCTGAACTCGCTGGGTCCGGTCGCGGCCGTTCTTGAACTGAAGGGCGGCGAAGCAGCGCGAATCGGCGCAAAGCCCGGCGACCGGGTGGTGTGGGGGCCGCAATGACGGGCTTCCCCCTTCCGGCCCGCGCGCAAATGCTCTAGGGGCGCTGTCATGGGCTTCAATCTCTTTACCTGGTGGACGGGCAGCACCTTCGGCACCTGGCTGAAAACGCGCCTGCGGGGCACCGAAGTCGGCCGCGACGCCGCCGGCAACACCTACTACGAGGAACAATCCTCGGGCCGGCGCTGGGTGATCTACGCAGAAGACAATGATTCCAGCCGCGTGCCGCCGGAATGGCACCTCTGGCTGCACAAGACCCGGCAGGCGCCGCCAACCGATTCCCCGCTGGAGGTGCAGTCGTGGGAAAAGCCGTGGCGCCCCAACCCCACGGGAAGCGCCCGCGCCGAACTGCCGCAGGGCGCACTGGCGGCCGGCGGCAAGCGTGCACCGGCCGCCGCCGATTACCGGCCCTGGTCGCCCGGCCAATAGGCAGGCGATGCAACAGCTTCTGAAGGAACATGTCGCCGAGGCGCTGACGGGGATCGCGGTTTTGGCCGTCGCCGGATGGTTCCTTGCCTTCGCCCTGTCGCGCACAGGCAGCAGCGGCACCGATCATTATGCGCTGAAGGCGCGCTTCCCCAACGTCGGCGGCATTTCTGTCGGCTCGGATGTGCGCGTCTCGGGCATGAAGGTCGGCTCGGTGACGGCGCAGAAGCTCGACCCTGCAAGTTTTCAGGCGATCGTCACGCTGACGGTGGATTCGGCCGTGCGTTTGCCGCTCGACAGTTCGGCTGCGATCACGTCGGAAGGCCTGCTTGGCGGCAGCTATATCGCCCTCGTCCCCGGCGGCGATACCGAACAGCTTGCCCCCGGCGACGAGATCACCGACACTCAGGGCGCGACCGACCTGATGGGTCTTATCGGGTCCGTCATCAACCGTAGCGGCGGCGATGCGGCGCAGCCGGCGGCCGCAGCACAATGAAGTCGGCCGAATGAAACTGGCGCACCGGGGGCGGCTGACGCCCCTCGTTGCCCTGCTGCTGGCCGCGCCGCTGTGCGCGCAGACTGTTGCGCAGACTGCGCCAAAGCCCGCTCTGCCCGAAGCGGTGGGAAACCAGCCGGTTGCCGTGCTCGGCTTCCTCGACAAGCGGCTCGGCACTTCGACCTTCGTTACGCTGAAGCCCGGCCAGAATTTCCGTTTTGGCCGCCTGTCGGGCATTTTGCGGACTTGCGACAAGACGGCGCCCTACGAACGGCCACAGTCCGCCGCGTTCGTGCAGGTGGTCGAGCATGTGCAGCCTGTGGGCCAGAAAAAGCCTCTGCCGCCCAAGCTGGTTTTTTCCGGCTGGCTGTTCGCAGAATCGCCGTCGCTGAACAGCTTCACCCACCCGGTCTATGATGTCTGGCTGAGGAGCTGCACGATCAAGTTCCCCGATGGTCCGACAGCGCCCGCAAAACGCCCTGCGCCCGCCGCCACGACCGGGGAAGCGAAGCCGGCAGCGCCTTCGCCGACGCCGGAAAATGCGCCCGCCGAAAAGCAACCGGCACCCCCGCCCGAGGGCTGATCGCCACCCGCCGCGATGCGGTCGAGGCTACCCCAATGCGCTTCATGCCTGACTGCCTGCACCAGCCGATCGTTGTAGGCGGCGCGCGGAATCTCGATGCAGCCGAACTGCGCCAGATGCGCGGTCAGGAACTGGGTGTCCAGCAGGCGGAACCCGCCCACCTTCAGCCGTGCCGCCAGATGCGCGAGCGCAGCCTTCGAGGCATCGGTCGCGCGGCTGAACATGCTTTCGCCAAAAAACGCAGCGCCGATCCGCACCCCGTAAAGACCGCCCACCAGCCGGCCTCTTGTATCCCATGTCTCGATGCTGTGGGCGTGGCCCTGTTCGTGCAGGCGCAGATAGGCGTCGTGGATGCTGCCGTTGATCCAGCTTTCTTCGCGCCCCGGCGCCGGATCGGCGCAGGCCTGCAGCACCCGCTCGAAGGCAGTGTCGCGGCTGTGCCGGAACCGTTCGTGGCGCAGCACTTTCGCCAGCGAGCGCGGCAGATGGAACTGGTCCAGCGGCAGCACCCCGCGCACCTGCGGTTCGACCCAGAAAATATCGTCGGCGTCGCGGGCATCCGCCATCGGGAACAGCCCGGCCGCATAGGCTCGTAGCAACAGGTCTGTATCGAGCCTTTGATGCAAATTCCGCCTTTCCGCCGCTGCGTCGCGCATTTTCCGGCGGTCGACGGCCATTGTCAAAGCCAAGCGCGTTCAGCGACGCTTCAGCGGGAAACTGGCTTTTTCTCGCCGGGTCTTGTCAGATCGGCGGCAACGCACGATCTCGGGCGCGGTTATCGCAGGAGGAACAGGCAGTCGATGAAAGCCAAGGGAGCAGCGCTGCTGGCAGCAGGCGTCGTGGGTGGTGTGGCACTGGCGCTGTCGATCAACCAGCGGATCGGCACCGGCACGGCAGCGGCGCAGGATGTCGCCGAAGCGGCGCGGCAGGCCAGCCCCGAACCGGCGCGCGTGCTGCCGACCAGCGCCGGGCAGATCAACCTGTCGTTCGCGCCCGTCGCCAAAGCGGTGCAGCCGGCGGTCGTCAACATCTTTACCGCGCGCGTGGTGCGCCAGCGCCAGCAGATGAGCCCGTTCTTTTCCGTGTTCGACAGCCAGCCGAGGGTTGAAAATGCGCTCGGGTCGGGCGTCATCGTCGACGGCAAGGGGCTGGTCATCACCAACAACCATGTCGTCGCCGGGGCCGATCAGATCCTCGTCGCGCTGGCCGACCGGCGCGAATATCCGGCCAAGCT
>NZ_DBNHFX010000131.1:0-39369 GCF_057137845.1 Sandaracinobacteroides sp.
GCATCCTCGTCGCCACCACGGAATCCTATGTCGCGGCGCGCATTGCCGGCGATTTCCGCGCCGGCCGCCCCGATCTCGCATGGAAGCGCCACTATCGGGCAACGCTCGTCATGCTCGGGCTTACGGCACCGGTGTTCCTGCTGCTGTTCGCAGTGCCGGAGCCGCTGCTGGGCATCGCCTTCGGACCAGAGTTCCGCATTGCGGCAACTGCGCTCACGATCATGGCGGCGGGCCAACTGGTGAATGTGGCGCGCGGGCCGCTGGGGTCGCTCCTCACCATGTCGGGGAATGAACGGGTGCAGCTCTCGACAACGATCGGTGGCGTGATCCTCGTCGTCATACTGGCATGGGCGCTGGTCCCGCGCTACGGGCTGGCTGGCGCCGCCATCGCGCAGGCGGCGCCCTTCGTGTTTCGGTCGGTTGCCGGCTATCTGATCGCGCGCCACCGCATCCCGCGGCACATAAACTAGCGCCGGTCAGTCGGTCAGTTCGTCCCAGGCGCCCTTCAGCCGGTCCCAGAAGCCCTTGGATTTCGGGCAGCCTTCGTGGCCGGAACTGCCGCGAAATTCGTCCAGCAGTTCCTTCTGGCGGCTGGTAAGCTTGGTCGGCGTTTCCAGTTCCACCTGCACCACCAGATCGCCGACGCCATTGCCGTTCAGGGCGGGCATCCCGCGCCCGCGCACCCGGAACTGCCGGCCCGACTGGGTTCCCGCCGGGATCTTCACCTCGACCGCCTGCTTGTCGAGGCCGGGAATGCTGATCTCGCCACCAAGTGCCGCATCGACAAAGCTCATCGGTACCTGCGCGAACAGCGTCGTGCCGTCGCGCTTCCAGATCGGGTGCGGCTTCATGTGGATGAAGATATACAGGTCGCCCGGCCCGCCGCCACGTGGCCCTGCCTCGCCCTCTCCGGCAAGGCGGATGCGGGTGCCGCTGTCGACGCCGCGCGGGATCTTCACCTTCAGCGTCTTGCGCCGTTCGGTCCGGCCTTCGCCCCGGCAATGCTCGCACGGGTCCGAGATCACCGAACCCGACCCATGGCACGACGGGCATGCACGCTCGACGATGAACATGCCGTTCTGCATCCGCACCTGCCCGCGGCCCTGACATGTGCCGCACGACTGCACCCTTGAACCCGGCTTGCCGCCGCTGCCAAGGCAATGCTCGCACTCGACCGCCACTTCGAACGCGACTTCGGCTTCACCGCCGTGGAACGCCTCCTCGAAGCCCACCTGCAGGTCGTGGCGCACGTCCGAGCCTCGCTGCGGGCCCTGCCTGCGGCCACGGCCACCGCCCATGAACTGGTCGAAAATGTCGGAAAAGATGTCGGAAAAGGGGCTGGCGTCACCGAACGGGCTGCCCCCGGCGCCATTGCCCTGCCCGCCGCGCACACCGGCATGGCCATAGCGGTCATAGGCGGCGCGCTTCTGCGGGTCCGACAGCACGCCATAGGCTTCGCTGATCGCCTTGAAGCGCGCTTCGGCCTGCGCATCGCCGGGGTTCTTGTCCGGGTGCCAGCGCATGGCAAGCTTGCGATAGGCCGTCTTCAGCGTGCCGTCGTCGCAACTCTTCTGCACTTCCAGCAGTTCGTAATAGTCGACTTCCGTGAACATTCCCGACAGTCCCTGAACGGCCGGGGCCGGGTTTCGCGCCCGGCCCCTTGCTCCGATTTACTTCTTGCTGTCGTCCACTTCGGTGAAGTCCGCGTCGACCACGTCTTCGGCGCCGCCTTGCGCCGCGCCGCTGCCCGTGGCGTCTGCGCCGGCGGATTCCCCTGCCTTCGCCTGCTCGGCGGCATAGACCGCCTCGCCAAGCTTCATCGCCACTTGCGCCAGCGTCTGCGCCTTGCTGTTGATCTGCTCCGGCTCGCCTGAATCCAGCACTGCCTTCACATCGGCAATCGCGGTTTCGATCTGCGTCCGGGTGTCGGCGTCCACCTTGTCGCCATGCTCGGAAAGCTGGCGCTCGGTCGCGTGGACAAGGCTGTCGGCCTGGTTGCGGGCTTCGGCTGCTTCGCGGCGCTTCTTGTCTTCCGACGAGAATTGCTCGGCTTCCTTCACCATCTTCTCGATGTCGTCCTTCGACAGACCGCCCGACGGCTGGATCTTGATCTGCTGTTCCTTGCCGGTGCCCTTGTCCTTCGCCGTCACCGACACCAGGCCATTGGCGTCGATATCGAAGGTGACTTCGATCTGCGGAACCCCGCGCGGCGCCGACGGAATGCCCACCAGGTCGAAATTGCCCAGCAGCTTGTTGTCGGCCGCCATTTCGCGCTCGCCCTGGAACACGCGGATGGTCACGGCCGACTGGTTGTCGTCGGCGGTCGAGAAGGTCTGTGACTTCTTGGTCGGGATGGTGGTGTTGCGGTCGATCATGCGGGTGAACACGCCGCCCAGCGTTTCGATACCAAGGCTCAGCGGCGTGACGTCAAGCAGCAGCACGTCCTTCACGTCGCCCTGCAGCACGCCAGCCTGAATGGCGGCGCCCATCGCCACCACTTCGTCCGGGTTCACGCCGGTGTGCGGCTCCTTGCCGAACAGGTCCTTCACGAACTGGCGCACGCGCGGCATCCGCGTCATGCCGCCAACCAGAATCACTTCGTCGATCGCCGCCGCCTTCACGCCCGCTTCGTTCATGGCGTCGATGCAGGGCTTGCGCGTGCGTTCGATCAGGTCGCCGACCAGCTTTTCAAGGTCGGCGCGCGAAATCCCCCGCACAAGGTGCTTCGGCCCGGTGGCGTCGGCGGTGATGAAAGGCAGGTTCACTTCGGTTGTGGCCGACGACGACAGTTCGATCTTCGCCTTTTCCGCCGCTTCCTTCAGCCGCTGCAACGCCAGCCGGTCGTTCCGCAGGTCGATGCCTTCGTCCTTCTTGAAGCCGTCGGCCAGAAACTCGACCAGCTTGGCGTCGAAATCCTCGCCGCCAAGGAAGGTGTCGCCCGACGTCGACTTCACTTCGAACACGCCGTCGCCCAGTTCCAGGATCGACACGTCGAACGTGCCGCCGCCAAGGTCATAGACGGCGATGGTCTTCGCCGACACATTCTTGTCGAGACCATAGGCAAGGGCCGCCGCCGTCGGCTCGTTGATGATGCGCAGCACCTCGAGGCCGGCAATCTTGCCTGCGTCCTTGGTGGCCTGCCGCTGGGCGTCGTTGAAATAGGCGGGAACGGTGATCACCGCCTGCGTAACGGTCTCGCCCAGATAGCTTTCCGCCGTTTCCTTCATCTTTTGCAGGATGAAGGCGGAAATCTGCGACGGGCTGTATTCCTTGCCGCCGGCGCCCACCCAGGCGTCGCCGTTGGCGCCATTGACGATCCGGTAGGGCACCAGCCCCATGTCCTTCTGCGTCATCGGATCATCGAAACGGCGCCCGATCAGGCGCTTCACGGCAAAGACGGTGTTTTCGGGATTGGTCACGGCCTGACGCTTGGCCGGCTGCCCGACCAGACGCTCGCCGTCCTTGGCAAAGGCAACCTGGCTTGGCGTGGTGCGCGCGCCTTCCGCATTTTCGATCACCTTGGGGGTGGCGCCCTCCATCACCGACACGCAGCTGTTGGTGGTGCCAAGGTCGATACCGATCACTTTTGCCATTGTTCTGCCTGTTCCTCTTGCGTTCGATGCGCCGGACCTGTCACGGCCGCGCGTTTATTCTGACCCTATGCTGAATGCCCGTTCCGGCATTCCGTTCGCTTGGCGATATAGTGGCGCGCACAGGCGCATCAATGGGCACCGGCCCCAAAAAGGCACATGTGGCCGGAATGCAGCACCTGCGCCACTTGAACCGGCCTTCCCGAAGCGGCAGGGTCGCCGCCATGTCGAAATGCGCAGATTGCGCACCAATCAGGCTTCACGAAAGGCACCCGGCCATGAACGCCCGCCCGATCCTCGCCGTTGCAACCATGTTCATTGCGGCAACCGCCGCCATGCCGATTGCCGCTTCCGCACAGGCACCAAAGGCGGCGGAGGTGCAGGCAACCCCGCACCTGATGAACGCATGGGTTCGCCTGCCCGCGATGGCCGGGCGGCCTGCGGGCGGCTATTTCCTGGCACACGGCACCTCGGTCGCCGACGAACTCACCGGCGTCGTCTCGCCCAAAGCCGGCCGGGTGGAGATGCACAGCATGGCGAACGACAACGGCGTGATGAAGATGCGCGCCGAAACCAGCTTCCCGCTGGCTGCGGGCGGCGAACTGAAGTTCGCGCCGGGCGGGAACCACCTGATGCTGTTCGACCTCGCGGCCGACGTTAAAGCAGGCGACAGGATCCCGCTTACGTTCAGCTTCAGGTCGGGCGCCAAGGTTACGATCGACGCCGAAGTCCGCGCAGCGGGCGCCCCGGCCGCCAAAATGGATCATTCGAATCACCACTGAGGTAGGCGACCGTCCGCTGACTTCGGGCGAGCGTTCGATGATCGGCTGTTTTTTCGGCGATGCGGTCGACTGCGATCCCGTTCGCATCCACCGGCGCAAATGGTGGATGTGGCAGCCCGCCTGGGTGACGATGGCGCCCGACGGCCACCTCTGGTTCCATCCGATGGGCGATCTGTGGCAGGCGGATTTCGCCTGCGCGCCGCTCTGGGCGCGGGCGCACTTCATGCATGAAATGGTGCATGTCTGGCAGCATCAGCAGGGCCTCGACCTCAGGCTGCGCCGCCTGCCGTTCGCACGCTATCGCTATCTGCCGCTGGTGCCGGGGCAGTCATTCCATTGCTACGGCATCGAACAACAGGCCAGAATCGTCGAAGACGCATGGCTGCTGGCGCAAGGGGTGCGCCTGCCCGGTCGCCCCCCGCTCGATACCTATCGCGCGCTGCTGCCGTTTCGCGCCGAAACAGCCTGACCGCCCATCCGGTCAGAGGCTGCGCTCTCCGGTCACATCGAACACCTTCAGGTCGCGGCCGCGAACGGCCCCGGCAAGTGCCGCCCGGAACTGGGCGATGTGCGCCGTGCCGCCGTGGCTTTGCAGGTGCGCATCCGATTCCCAGCGTTCGGAAACCCGCAGCACCGCCGGGCGGTCGGCGCCGCCCTCGTCCTCGACGGTCAGGCTATAGGCGTGGCAGCCTTCCTCGTTCAGGGTGTGCCGCACGGTTTCCCCGATCACCGGGCGCAACGCCTCGATCCGCGCCGGGTCGATTTCGAACTTGCCCATGATGATGATCACGCGACCTGCTCCTTCCCGGCCTTGGCGACGGTCACCAGCGCCGGGCGCAGCAGCCTGTCCTTCATCATCCAGCCCGCCTGAAGCTCCGACACGATGGTGCCCGGCTCGGCGTCGGCTTCCACTTCGACCATCGCCTCGTGGGCGTTCGGGTCCAGCGGCAGCCCCACGGCGGCAACGCGCCGGATGCCGTGCCGTTCAAAGATCGAAACCAGCTCGCGCTGCGTCGCCTCGATGCCGGCGCGGACCGCCTCGTCGGTGTCGGCCGGAAGCGCCGTCAGCGCCCGCGCCAGATTGTCGGCAACCGACAGCATGTCGCGCGCGAACGATGCCGCTGCATATTGCACGGCATCCGCCTTGTCGCGCTCGAGGCGGCGGCGGGTGTTTTCGGCTTCGGCGGCCATGCGCAGCGCGCGGTCGCGCTCGGCGTCGCGTTCGGTCGCCAGCACGACGATTTCCTCGCGTGCGGCGGCAAGCTGTTCTTCGGGGGAAAATTCCATTGCGCCGTTCTCCGGCGTATCGGCTGTCATGCCATCAACCTCGACAGTCTGTTTGCGGTGAAATCCACCATGGGGACGACGCGCGCATAGTTCAACCTCGTCGGCCCGATAACCCCCACCACGCCGATCACCCGCCCGTCGGCGCCGCGATAGGGCGCGGCGATCACGCTCGATCCGGAAAGCGCGAACAGCCGCGATTCGGCACCGATGAAAATACGCATGGAATCGGCGGCGCGGGCTTCGTCCAGCAGCCGTGCCAGTTCCGCCTTGCGTTCCAGTTCCTCCAAAAGCGCCCGCGCCTGATCGAGATCGGCGCTGTCCAGCAGGTGCGCCTGCCCGCGAACGATCAGCACCGGCCCCGCCCCGTCCGACGACCAGCTTGCAAGACCCTGCGCCACCAGCCCCGCCGTCAGCCGGTCGAGTTCGGCCCGGTCGCCGGCGATCTCGGCGGCCAGCCGCCCGGCAGCATCAGCCAGCGTCAGGCCGGAAAGCCTGGCATTCACATAATTCTGCGCCTGTTCCAGCGCCTGCGGCGGCAGGCCATCCGGCAGCGCGACCACCCGGTTCTCGATGCCGCCATCCGCCCCTACCAGCACCGCCAGCGCCCGGCCCGGTCCCAAAGGCACCAGATTCATCTGCCGGATCACCGGCTCGGACTTCGGCGCGGCGATCACGGCAGCGCAACTGGCCAGCCCCGACAGGGCCGCCGTCGTCCGCGCCAGCACATCCTCGAGGCTGGCGCCCGCGCGTCCGGCTTCGGCTTCGATCGCGGCCGCTTCGGCAGCGCTCGGGCCGGCCACCTGCATCATGCCATCGACGAACAGACGCAGGCCCTGCTCGGTTGGCACCCGCCCGGCCGATGTGTGCGGCGCCGCCAGCAGGCCCAGTTCCTCCAGATCCTGCATGACGTTGCGGATCGACGCCGGCGACAGGTGCAGGCCGCCATGCCGCGCCAGTGTCCGCGAACCGACGGGCGCCCCCGTCGCCAGATAGCTGTCGACGATGTCGCGGAAGATCGAGCGCGCCCGTTCCGACAGTTGCGATACGCTGATACCGGCACTTTCCTGCATGAGCGCAATCTAGGGCGGGCAGGCCCGAGGCTCAACCGCGCTTGGCAACACCGCCTGCCGCGCCTAATCGTGCCGCCAGATCCACATCCCCCAACCACAAGGAAAGCCCCATGCGCCCTTCGGGTCGTTCCCCTGACATGATGCGCGAGATCGTCATGCTGCCAAACTTCAACGCCCACGCCGAAGGCTCGTGCCTGGTGAAGTTCGGCAACACCCATGTACTGGTGACAGCCAGCGTCGAAGAAAAACTGCCGCCGTGGATGCGCGGCCGTGGCGAGGGCTGGGTGACGGCCGAATATGGCATGCTGCCCCGCGCCACCCACACACGCGGCAGCCGCGAAGCTGCCAAAGGCAAGCAATCCGGCCGCACACAGGAAATCCAGCGCCTGATCGGCCGCTCGCTGCGCGCCGTCACCGACCTGAAGGCGCTCGGCGAACGGCAGATCACGCTCGACTGCGACGTGCTGCAGGCCGATGGAGGCACCCGCACCGCTGCCATCTCCGGTGCATGGGTGGCGCTGCGGCTGGCGATCGACGGCCTACACAAGGCAGCGCCGTTCGCCCGCGATCCGCTGCCGGCGCAGGTGGCCGCAGTTTCATGCGGGATCCACCAGGGAACGCCCGTCCTCGACCTCGACTACGACGAAGACTCCTCGGCCCAGACCGACGGCAACTTCGTCCTCACCTCGGCCGGTTCGCTGGTCGAGGTGCAGGCAACCGCCGAAGGCGCGCTGTTCGAGGAAGAGGAACTGCTGCGGCTGTTGCGGCTGGCGCGAATCGGCTGCACCGAAATCTTCGCCCGGCAGCGCGAGGCAACAGGCCGATGACAGGCAGGCCGATAGCAGGCGCGATCGGGCCGAAGCTGGTTCTTGCCAGCCACAATGCGGGCAAGCTCAGGGAAATTTCGGCCCTGCTCGCGCCGTTCGGCATTGAAACCGTGCCCGCATCGGCGTTCGGACTGCCCGAACCCGCCGAGACCGAGGAAAGCTTCGAAGGAAACGCGCTGCTGAAGGCGCGCTTCGCGGCCGCCGGCGCCGGGCTTCCCGCCCTCTCCGACGACAGCGGTCTCTGCGTAGATGCACTGGGCGGCGAACCGGGCGTGCATACCGCCGACTGGGCCGAAACCCCAGAGGGACGCGACTGGCGGCTTGCCATGCAGAAGGTCGAGGACAGGTTGCGGGCACTTGGCCCGGATGTCTCGCGCAAGGCCGAATTCGTCTGCGTGCTGGCGCTCGCCTTTCCCGATGGCCGCGAACAGACCTTCCGGGGCCGCGTCGGCGGTTCGCTGGTGTGGCCGCCGCGTGGCGATGTCGGGTTCGGCTATGATCCGGTGTTCGTACCAGACGGCCGAACACAGACCTTCGCGGAAATGGCGCCGGCGGAAAAGCACGCCATCAGCCATCGCGCCGACGCCTTCGCAAAGCTGCGGGAAGCGCTCCCCCTGGCATGAGCGGCGATATCGCGCTTTACGTCCACTGGCCGTTCTGCGTCACCAAATGCCCCTATTGCGACTTCAACAGCCATGTCCGCGAACGCGTCGATCAGGCACGCTGGGCGAATGCGCTGCTGGCGGAACTGCGCCACGAAGCAGCCCTGACCAAAGGCCAGCAGCTCGTCTCGATCTTCTTTGGCGGCGGCACGCCCTCGCTGATGCCGCCGGCAACCGTCGCGGGCGTGATCGCCGAAGCAACCACGCTCTGGCCCGCCGCCCCCAACCTCGAAATCACCCTCGAAGCCAACCCCTCGTCGGTCGAGGCAGCACGCTTTGCCGATTTCGCCGCCGCTGGCGTCAACCGCGTTTCGCTCGGGTTGCAGGCGCTCGACGACGCCGCCCTGAAACTACTCGGCAGGCCGCATGATCTGGCGCAGGGACTGGCCGCGCTCGATGTCGCGCAGGCGAATTTTCCGCGCGTCAGCATCGACCTCATCCACAGCCGGCCGGGGCTGTCGCCGCGGCAGTGGGAAGCCGAACTAGGCCGCGCACTCGGCTTCGGAACCGACCATCTCTCGGCCTATCAACTGACGATCGAACCCGGCACCCGCTTTCACACGCTGGCCGCCAAAGGCCTGCTCGACCTGCCGACCGAAGACGACGCCGCCACCATGTTCGACGCGACCGGCGCGCTCTGCGCACAGGCGGGCCTGCACCTCTATGAGATTTCGAACCACGCCCGCCCCGGCTCGGAAAGCAGGCACAACCTGCAATACTGGACCTACGGCGACTATGCCGGCATCGGCCCCGGCGCGCACGGGCGGCGCGGGCGAATGGCGACGGCGCGCATCCGCCGCCCGGAAAGCTGGCTCGACGCCGTCGAAGCGGGCGGGTTCGCGATCGACACCGAAGAACCGGTAGAGGGCGAAACCGCCGCCCACGAAGCGCTGCTGATGGGCCTGCGCCTGCGCACCGGCATCGACCCGGATCGTTTCCGGCAGCGCACCGGGCGCGCCCTCGATACGGTCGTTTCGGCCGATGCGCGCGCACGGCTCGTCGGGCTGGGCCTGCTGGAACCCGGCCACCGGCTTGTCGCAACCGATGCCGGACGGGCGCTCACCAACCGGCTGCTCGTCGAACTGGTGGCCGGTGTCGATGCAGGTGGAGTCGATGCAGTCGGGGTTGATTCCCGTGCCATCCATGCCAATCTTCCCGCTTCCACGCCCGACACGACGGAGGACCAATGATCGGCAGGCTAGTCAGCGCAGCAGCAGGGCGCAGCATCGCGCGCACACTCGGCGGTGCGGCGGCCGGCCCTGCGGGATTGTTGATCGGAACCGTGCTGCCGGTGGTGCTGCCCTCGGTTGCACGGCGGTTCGGCCCGCTGGGCATGGCCGCGTCCGCTGTCGGCACGGTGCTGTTCTCGCGCTGGCTCTCGCGGCGCAACGCCCGCAGGGCGGCGCTCGGCTCGGTCGCCACAGCGAAACCCGAAGCAGTGCTTGGCAGCCCGGTTCCGCCCGATGCGCTGGAAGGCGAACTGCTGAAAGATTACTGACCGGCTGCGGCCGAAGCCTCAGCTTGGCCGCGTCATGATCCAGGTGGCGATCAGCGCCATCGTCAGCGCGACGCCCAGGGCAATCGGCCATTCCGGCTTTGCGAACAGCATCAGTGTGGCAAAGCTTCCGGCCATCCCGCCCGACGCCAGCAATTTCCCGCGCAGCGGTATGGCGCCCCGTTCACGCCAGTCCCGCACATAGGGGCCGACCTGCGGATGGTTGACGATCCACGCCTCCATCCGTGGCGACGACCGGCCAAAGCAGGCCGCCGCCAGAATCAGGAAGATCGCCGACGGCAGCAGCGGCAGCACCGCGCCGATCAGGCCAAGCGCCGTCAGCAGCAGGCCGGCCGTGAACCACAGTCCACGCCCCAGCCTGCTGCGCGACGGTTCGCCTTCAGCCACCTGACCCCCGGCGCGCCGTGTCGGCGGCGGCGCCAGTCACCCACCAGTGCGCGGGCTGGCGGCGCGCGCGCGGCGCCACTTCGTTCAGCGTCGCCGCATCATAAAGCCTGCCGCCCAGCATCACCTGCGCCACCTTCTCGCTGTTGCGGATGTCGTCCATCGGGTTGGCGTCCAGCACCACCAGATCGGCAAGTTTGCCCGGCTCCAGCGAGCCGATGTCGCGATCCATGCCCAGCGACTGCGCCGGAACGATGGTGCCGGCGCGCAGCGCTTCCAGGGGGCTCATGCCGCCACGGACGAAACTCCAGAGTTCCCAGTGCGCCGCGATCCCCGGCTGCTGGCCGTGCGCACCGATCGACACCAGAATGCCGCGTTCGGCAAGGCGCTTTGCCTCTCGCGCGGAAAGCTGGTCGACATACTGGTCCTCGGGCGCGATCGGCCGGCGGATGCTCTGCGCCAGCACGCCCGGAGGGGTATGCGCCTTCAAGAGCGGCTGCTCGAAGATGTCGGTATGCGAACGCCAGTAGGGGTCGGCTGCCAGCCCGCCGAACGTGACGACAAGCGTCGGCGTATAGTTCACCCTGGTCGCCGTCCACAGTTGCATCACGTCGTCGTAGAAGCGCTCGACCGGCAGATTATGTTCAAAGGTCGAGTTGCCGTCGACGATGTGGGTGATCCCCAGCCCGAACAGCGAACCGCCCTCGGCGACCACCTGCATGTTTTCACGGCGGCCTGCCTCGATCACCTGCTGGCGCTGGTTGCGGCGCGGCTGGTTGTAGTTCTTGATCGAATGCGCCCCCTGCGCCTTCAGCCGCCGCACATGCGCCAGCGCATCATCGAGGCTGTTCACATCGGCAAAGAATCCGCCCGCCTTGGCGCCATAGACCGGTTCCGCCACCGAGAAGATGCGCGGCCCGAGGAACCGCCCGACCTGCTGATACTCCTTGGCCGCATAGACTTCGCTCGCCTGATTCGACGGGTCGTGAACGGTGGTCGTGCCCAGCGCCAGCGCCTGCATCTGCACCCAGTTGCGTTCCGGAACCAGATCGTCGCCGGTGCCGAACGGCCCGTGCGCATGCGCATCGACGAGGCCCGGCATGATGGTCTTGCCGGTCGCATCGACGCGAACCGCACCAGCCGGGATCGGCGTGCTTTCCGCCGGTCCCACGGCCACGATCCGGTCGCCGTCCACCACGACAACGCCGTTCGCGATCACGCCGCCATCGGCCTGCGCCATGGTCAGGATGCGCGCGCCGGTAATGGCGACAAGGCCCTTCGGCTTTTCCGCCGCCACTTCGACACCAAGGTTGATGCCGCTCGTCGGCGGTTCCAGCGTCGATTTGCCGGGTGCGGGCGCCGTCGGGAACAGCCCGGCAGTCGCAACGCGATAATAGGTCGGCCCCATGCTCCAGCCAAGCTGGCGGCCATCGGCCGACCAGTCGAACCAGGTCGCGCCGCCACGGCTGGCGCGGACGATCGGCAGCGCAGTCCCACGGGCGTCGATCGCCAGTTCCTGCGCGCCGGGCGGCAGCGGCATCAGCCACAGCTCGTAGTTCTGCCGGAACGCCAGCGTCCGGCCGTCCGGGGAAACCCGGAAAGCCCCCGCCTGCTCGCCGCCGGCAAGCGTGCGGCGCGCCTCGCCGTTCATGTCCATCGAAATCAGGTTCTGCTTGCCGCGTCCGCCAGCATTCACGAACAGGCGATCGCCGGTCGCGCCGAAGTGCGGCTGCGAAACGCCTGTCGCGATGCGGGTGGGCGTGCCGCCCGCCACATCAACCTTCCAGACACCCGGCGAATAGGCCCCCGCCGGAGACACCAGCCCGCCGCCTTCGCGCACTTCGAACACCAGCGTCCGCCCATCCGGCGAGAAGGCCATCGCGCCATAATGCCCGGCAGCCCCCACCAGCACGCGGCCTGCGCCGCCGCCCGGCCCCGACAGATGGATGGCGCCCAGCCCGTCGTCGGTCCAGCGCACATAGGCCAGCGCCCTGCCATCGCGCGACCATGTCGGGAACAGTTCGCGCACCGTGTCGTCGCCCGCTGAAAGCCGCCGCGCCGCGCCGCCCGCCGCCGGCTTCAGCCAGACCTTGCCGAGGCTTTCATAGGCAAGCGTGCGCCCGTCCGGCGACATCGTGGCGAAGCGCACCATCTTGGTGGTGAACCGCTCGGGCGCCACCTCGATACGCGGGTGGACAGGCTCGACCACCTCGCGCGTGTCCTGCACGTGGAAGGGGATTTCGGCCAGATTGGCACCGTTCGCATCCACCCGCTGCAACTTGCCGTTGCCCCAGAACAGGATCGAACGGTTGTCGGGCGTCCACGCCATGTTGGGGTAAACCCCGGTCACCGCCCAGGTTTCCTGCATGTCGCGATCGAGGCCGCCGACGAGGCGCGTCTCGCGGCCGGTCGCAAGGTCGCGCACGAACAGCGCAGAACCCGCACGCTCGCGGCGGATGAACGCCAGCAGGCGGCCATCGGGCGAAGGTGTCGGCCGCACCGCGCCGCCCGGCGCCGACACGACGGTCGATACCTCGCCGGTCGCCAGCGTCAGGGCCTCGATGGTGAACAGCGCGGCGTTCGAATCCTGCGCATATTCAAAGAT
The DNA here is from genome assembly GCF_057137845.1 of Sandaracinobacteroides sp. NCBI lineage: Bacteria > Pseudomonadati > Pseudomonadota > Alphaproteobacteria > Sphingomonadales > Sphingosinicellaceae > Sandaracinobacteroides > Sandaracinobacteroides sp. The sequence goes on from NZ_DBNHFX010000131.1 coordinate 12,724, forward strand.
CGGTCCCGCAGAGACGTTGCGCGTGTAGTAGATCGTCTTGCCGTCGGGCGCGAACACCGGCTCGCCCAGCTCCTTCTGGTGCTGTTCCGACACGCGCTTCACCAGCGCCTGCCCGCCGCCGCCCGAGGCGTGATACAGCCAGACTTCGCCCGTCCCCAGCGAACGGCCGGTGGTGAAATGCTTCTTGGCGACGATATACTGCCCATCGGGCGACCAGCCGGGCTGGAACAGCAGGCGGAACTCCTCGTTCGTCACCTGCTTCTTGTCGGCGCCGTCCACGTTCATGACCCAGATATTGTCGCCGCCGCCACGGTCAGAGGTGAAGGCGATGCGCCGCCCATCCGGCGAGAATCGCGGCTGCACTTCCCACGCCAGACCCTCGGCGATCCGGGTCGGCGTGCCGCCGGCGATCGGCATGGTATAGATATCGCCCAGCAGCGCGAAGGCGATGGTGCGCCCGTCCGGGCTTACATCGAGATCGACCCATGTGCCCTGCCGCACGTCGATCGGCACCGAACGTAGCTTGGCGCCACCCGATGTCTGCACGTCCCACGCAGGCTTTGCGGCGCCCTGCGCGATCGCAGGCGCGGAAATTCCCACCAGCAGTGCAGCGAACAATTTATGCATCATGACTTCCCCGGTCTGGTTTCCCGGCAATCCTTAATGGCGCCAGGCCCGGCGGGGAAGCCTCATGCGGCCTCGAAATGCGCCGTGGTCTTCTGCCGCACCTCGTCCAGCGTCAGGCCGGGGGCCATCTCCACCAGCCGGAACGGGCTGCCGTGCCGGTCGACGCGCTCGAACACCGCCAGATCGGTGATGATCACATCGACGACATTGCGCCCCGTCAGCGGCAGGGTGCAGGCGGGAATGAACTTCGGCCGTCCGGCCTTGTCGGTGTGTTCCATCATGACGACGATTCGCGGCGTTCCGGCCACCAGATCCATGGCGCCGCCCATGCCCTTCACCATCTTGCCCGGCACCATCCAGTTGGCCAGATCGCCGGTTTCCGAAACTTCCATGGCGCCCAGAATCGACAGGTTCATATGGCCGCCGCGAATCATCGCGAAGCTGTCGGCCGAGCTGAAATAGGCGGTGCGCGGCAGTTCGGTCACGGTCTGCTTGCCGGCGTTGATCAGGTCGGCGTCTTCCTCGCCCTCAAAGGGGAACGGGCCCATGCCCAGCATGCCGTTTTCCGATTGCAGCGTGATGTCCAGGTTCCCGGCATGATTCGCCACCAGCGTCGGCATGCCGATGCCAAGGTTCACATAGAAACCATCCTTCAGTTCCTTCGCCGCGCGGGCAGCCATTTCGTCGCGTGTCCAGGCCATCGTCTATCTCCTCGGGGTCCAGCGATCCGCCGGCGGCACCGCTTCATCGAGTGAAAGCGGCGGCGTGTTCCAGCGGCCATACATCGGGTTGGGGAACAGGAACCAGCGCTGGTTCCAAAGCTTGCCGAAACGGCCGGCGGCGACTGCGGTGCGAGCGGCAGCGCTGCGGCGGCGCCCATCGGCGTCAAAGTCGATGCTGTCGGTGAAGTCGCCCATCTGGTCGCCGGCCTGCGCCAGCACACAATAGGCCTTGGCGATTCCGGCGCGGCGCCGGTCCTTGCGCGAACCGTCGGGCGCGTCGCCTTCCAGGAACAGCGTGGTTCCGTGCACTGCATCGCCAAACCCCAGCCGCGCCAGATCGCGGATGGTTTGCGCCTCGTGGGCCGTCGCTCGATTGCTGTTGAAGACCGGCGTCACCCCGATCGCCCGCAAGGCGGCAACCGCCTCGACTGCGCCCGGCGCAGCCAGCAGGCCGGGGCCGCCGTCGCGCTCCCATGCGGCCCATGCCTCCTTGTCGAACGGCAGCACGTTGCGCGCCTGCCACTGCTGGTGGCCGACATTCCATAAAAGCGTTTCATCCAGATCGAAGATAACGGCGGGCTTTGCGGCCGTTTCGGCGGTGCAGGGCAGCAGCGCGCCATCCGGCCCGGCAATCGCGCTTTCGCTGCCTGCAGCCGGCCGCGCCGCCCGCACCTGCGCCACCAGCGCGCGGAACCCCTGCTGCATCAGCATCGCCGCCTCGGCGGTGCCATAGGTCCAGGCGACTGTCTGGCTGGCGGTATCGGCCACCGGCGCCACGACAGGCGCAACCGGGGCGGAAGGCGCCGTCGCGCACCCCGCCAGCAGCAGTGCGCCAAGCGCCACAACCGGGCCGGGCAATGCAATCAGGCCATCAAGGCCCGCGCGCATCAGGCCGCTTCCCGCTTCCTGACCGTGCGTTGCTCGATCCGCTTTTCGAACTTGCCGACGAACAGCCGCTGCACGAACACCGACGGGGTGTGGATGCTGTCCGGCTCCAGCGCGCCGTCCTCGACGATCTCCTCGACCTCGACCACCGTAACGCGGCCGGCGGTCGCCGCCATCGGATTGAAATTGCGCGCAGTTTTGCGAAACAGCAGATTGCCGAAACGGTCGGCTTTCCACGCCTTCACGATCGCCAGATCGGCTACGATGCCGCGTTCCAGAATGAACGTCTCGCCGTCGAACTCCTTGTGCTCCTTGCCCTCGGCCACCAGCGTGCCGACGCCGGTGCGGGTATAAAAACCGGGAATCCCAGCACCTCCTGCACGCATCCGTTCGGCCAGCGTTCCCTGCGGGCAGAACTCCAGTTGCAGTTCACCGGCAAGATACTGGCGCTCGAACTCCTTGTTTTCGCCGACATAGGAAGAAATCATCTTCGCCACCTGCCGCGTTTCCAGCAGCAGCCCAAGGCCGAATCCGTCGACACCGGCATTGTTGGAAACGATCGTCAGCCCCTTCACGCCGGAAGCGCGAATGGCGGCGATGGCGTTTTCCGGAATGCCGCACAGGCCGAAACCACCGGCAACGATTGTCATGCCGTCGAACAACAGCCCCTGAAGCGCGTCTGCTGCATTTTCATGAACCTTGTTCGCCAATGGTCTTCTCCCAAGTTGAAAGGCGATTCGACATTCGGAAATACCACGATCCCGCGAAAGCTCTAGCGCGAACGATGTGCGCCTGTCATGTGCCCATGCCACCATGACCCACGCACCGGAACCCCTCTACCTCGCCCGCCATGCCGAAACCGTGTTCAACCGGGCACGGCGGATGCAGGGCAACGACGCCCACACCCCCCTTACGCGCGACGGGATCGCCCAGGCCGAGGCCATGGGCCGGGCGCTGGCGCAGCATTTCCGCGCGGTGGGCGAACCGGTGCCGGCGCTCTGGGCGTCGCCTGCGGGCAGGGCGCTGCAAACGGCGTCGATCATCGCCGAGCATCTGGGCCGGGATTTCTTCGCCATCCGGCAGGACCCGCGCCTGCGCGAAATCGAAGTCGGACGCTGGACCGGGCGCGACTACGCCTCGATCATCGCCGAAGAGGGCGAGATTCTCGACCACGATCATCGGCTGTTCCGGCTCCCGATCCCCGAAGGCGAGGATTACGCCGACATTGCCCGTCGCCTGTCCGACTGGCTGGGCGATGCAGGGGCGGCGCCTGCCCTCGTGGTCAGCCACGGCATGACGGCGCGGGTGCTGCGCGGCCTGCTGGCGGGTGGGCGCGCGTATGGCGGCGTCGAAATCGCAGCCGATCTGCCGCAGGGCAGTGTCGCCCGTATCGAGGGCGGGCGTGAAAGCGTGGTGCTTCGGGGCGAAGGTGCGTCGGGCGTCAGGGTCGCCTGATCGTTCCGGCTCGTCGCACGGAAAAGGGCAGGCCGGTTTGCCCGGCCTGCCCCGATGTTCGCGTGTCCGGACGCAGGTCGCGCCCGTCGCGCTGCCTCAGAAGGGTTTGGTTGCCCCCAGGAAGCAGATACCGGCGATCGTGATCCAGTAGATGTAGGCCGCGATCCGCGCCTGCGCGATTTCGCGCGTCAGGGCTGCTTCCTCGGCCGCATCCGGACCCATCGCCAGCTTGCGGAAACGGGTGGTCCAGCGGCGCATCACAAGCCGCAGGAACAGGCCGATCACCAGCGCCCAGGCGTAGAGGATCATCTTGGTCGGATACCAGAGGGTGCCCTCCGGCGTCTGCACCGGCCCCTGGCCGTTGAACGCCAGCAGCGACACGATGACGATGCCCACGATCAGCGGATAGCGCAGCACTTCTTCTATCTTCGTCACGACGAGGCCAAGATCGGTCTCGCGGCGAAGGAACGCCGTCCAGGTGATCGCCAGCCAGGCGATGAAGATGGCCCACATCACCCAGATGCCGCTCCCCTCGAGGATGGGCACGAAGCCATAGATCTTGCCCATGTGCAGACCGAGCGGCAGCAGCAGCACGATCCCGGTCCGCGCCAGGATGTCGATCCTGTAGGCGGTTTCCATGTGGCGCTTGCGCTCTTCCAGCGGCAGCCGGTGGTTGGTGACATTATAGCTGGTCTGGAACACACCCCATTCGCCGCCCAGCCAGTAGACCATGCAGATGATGTGGACCCAGCGCAGCACATCGAGTTCCGCGAAATGCATTCAAGACCTCCTTGTCGGATCAGGTGGCGGAATTTGTCCGGACAAATTCCGCTTGGCAAGCAAAAAATCACACTGCATGATGCCCCCCACACGAGAGAAGGGGGATACATGCGACATCGCGTCATCGAAGGCAGGCTGCGTTACACCTCGCGCAAACCCGGAATGGAGGGGCGCGTGCGCGGATTCGAGACCTTCATGTTCACCCGCCACGCCGACGGCAAGGTGACGATGCGCGCCCACTGCGAGATCGAGGAACCGGAACCGACGGTGATGCGCGACATCATCTATTCGCTCGACGAACACAACCAGCCGATGGACCTGCATGTCCGGCTGACGGTCGGCGACGCGTTCATGGGCAGCGGCTGGCTTCGATTCGACGGGCGGGTGGTCGAATGCGAAAGCTACGGGCCGTCGATCGGGCGGCTCAGCCAGCAGGTGGTGGCGGAACTGCCGGTCGACGGATTCGGCACGCACCCGATCGTCGCCGATGGCTATCTGCTCGGTTCGCGCGACTGGGCCGAGGGACAGAAGCGCCGCTTCAACCTCTATCTCCCCTCGCCCGACCACCGTGGCGCGACGCCGCCGATGATCGCCCGCGTGCAGATGGACGCGCGCTTCCTCGGCCGCGAGGAGGTGACGGTCGAGGCCGGAACCTTCGCCGCCCGCAAGTTCGAGTTCATCGACGACGGCGCCAGCGGCATGGCCGGCACCCACCCGCCCTATGAAATGTGGCTCACCGACGACGAGGACGCCATTTTCCTGAAGGGCGGCGTCGGCGGCTACATGATGACCTGGTATGAACTGGTCGAACTGAAGCGGTAACAGGCCGGCGGAACGTCCGGCGCACCGCGCCCGGCTTTCCCTCGGCCGCTGCTGCGAGTAGGAACAGGCCATGACGGAATCCCCTCTCCGCCGGGCCGTTTCCTCGGGTTCGCCCTTCGAAGCCAGCATCGGATTTTCGCGCGCGGTGCGCATCGGCAACCGCATCATCGTCTCGGGCACCGCCCCGGTCGAGCCGGACGGTTCCAGCACCATCGGTGATGCAGGCGCGCAGGCCGCCCGCTGCCTGAAGATCATCGTCGACGCGATCGAGGCGCTTGGCGGCTCGGCCGCCGATGTCGTGCGCACCCGCATATTCCTCGTCGATCCGGCCGACGCCGACGCTGTGGGGCGCGCGCACGGAAAGGTGTTCGCCGCCGTCCGCCCGGCCTCCACCATGATTGCAGGCGCGGTGCTGCTGCGCCCGGAATGGCGGGTCGAGATCGAAGCCGAAGCGGAAGTCGGCCATGTCGGCTGACCGCTCGCCGCCGCTTTCGGCGATGGCGCGGCGCCTGGCCGGCGGCGGCCAGTCGCGCGCATGGGCAATCGCCGACGAAGTGCTCCGCCGCACCTCGCAGGGCGAACGCATCCTGCTGCTGACGCTGGGCGACCCGGCCTGCCCGCCGCACCCCGACATCGTCGCCGCAACCAAGGCCTCGCTCGACGCCGGACGCACCCACTACACCCCGCTGCTGGGTGAACTGGCGCTGAGGCAGGCGATCGCCCGGCGCGAAGGGGCGCAAACCGCCAACGTCGCCGTGGTGCCGGGCGCGCAGCACGCCTGCTATGCCGCCCTCGCCCTCGTCGCCGGCGAAGGCGACGAGGTGATCCTCTCGGATCCCTATTACGCTACCTACCCCGGCGCAGTCGCCGCAACCGGCGCCCGCGCGGTCACGGTCCCGGCAGGCGCCGATCTCCGCAGCGACCTCCAGGCGATCGCCGCCGCCGTGACGCCTGCAACGCGGGCGATCTTTCTGAACAGCCCCGCCAACCCGACGGGCGCCGCCCTGTCAGACTCGGATTTCCGCTTCCTAGCCGAACTCTGCGAGGCACGCGACCTGTGGCTGGTGATCGACGAAGTCTATGCAAGTTTCGGCTTTGGTGCTGCACCGGCACGCGGCTGGGCGCACGGGCCGAAAGGCCGCACCATCGTCGTCAACAGCCTGTCGAAAAGCCATGCCATGACCGGCTACCGCGTCGGCTGGGTGCTCGGCCCCGAAACGTTGATCCACGCGCTCGGCGACTGGAGCGCGGCCGCCCTGTTCGGCGTCAGCCAGTTCGTGCAGGACGCAGCGATCGCTGCACTGGCGCTTCCCGATTCGGCGCTGCGCGCCTACCATGAAGGCTTCGAACAGCGGGCGCGGCTGGTGGTCGATCGCGCGAACGCCATCCCCGGCCTCGCCGCACGCATGCCGGCGGGCGGCATGTTCGTCATGCTCGACTGCCGCCCGCACGATACCGACGATGTCGCCTTCGCCTACCGGCTGCTGGCCGAAACCTCGGTGGCGGCGATGCCGGCCAGCGGCTTCGGCGCCGCCGGGCGCGGGCACCTGCGCATCAGCCTGACCCCCGGCGCCGACACCCTGAACGAGGCATTCGACAGGATCGCCGCGCATCTGGGCGGCTGACGGATCAGCTTTAATCGATTTTGTCGATCACAGACAGACATACAATCAATTTGATCAATAATGCGCGACTGCCTATACCAAGCGCAACGACAACAACCACCTGAAGCAAAGGAAAGTCCATGCCCGTCATCGGTAGCAAATTGCAGCCATTCTCCACGCAGGCCTTCAAGGAAGGCAAGTTTCTGCCCGTCACCGAAAAAGATGTCGCTGGCAAGTGGGCGATCTTCTTCTTCTATCCCGCAGACTTCACCTTCGTCTGCCCGACCGAACTCGAAGACATGGCCGACCTTTACGGCGACTTCTCCAAGCTCGGCGTTGAAATCTACTCGGTCTCGACCGACACGCACTTCAGCCACAAGGCATGGCACGAAACTTCGCCGGCTGTCGGCAAGATCCGCTACTACATGCTGGGCGACGCTTCGGGCCACATCACCACGAACTTCGGCGTGATGCGCGAAGGCGCCGGCCTTGCCGACCGCGCCACCTTCCTCGTCGATCCCGACGGAGTGATCCAGTATGTCGAGATCACGTCGGAAGGCGTCGGTCGCAACGCAGCCGAACTGCTGCGCAAGGTGAAGGCGGCGATCTACGTCCGCGCCCATCCGGGTGAAGTCTGCCCGGCAAAGTGGGAAGAAGGCGAAAAGACGCTTGCCCCTTCGCTCGACCTCGTCGGCAAGATCTGAACCAGCCCCGCCTGCACCCGGCAAGGTGCGGCAGAAGTCCCGGGGCGCCCTCGCGTCCCGGGATTCCTATATCCGGAACCCAGCCCAGCGGAGTAATCCATGCTCGACCAGAACCTTCAGGCGCAGCTCAAGGCCTATCTCGAAAAGCTCACCCTGCCGGTCGAGCTGATCGCCTCGCTCGACGACAGCGCGAAATCGGCGGAACTGGCCGAACTGCTGTCCGGCATCGCCGGCCTCTCCGACAAGCTCAGCTATCATCGCGCCGACGACGACAGCCGCCGTCCGTCGTTCCTGATCCGCCGTGCAGGCACCGACATCGGCGTGCGCTTTGCCGGCATTCCGCTCGGCCATGAATTCACCTCGCTGGTGCTGGCGCTGCTGCAGGTCGGCGGCCACCCCAGCCGCGAAGCGCAGGAACTGCTGGAACAGGTACAGGCGCTGGAGGGCGATTTCCGCTTCGAAACCTATTATTCGCTGTCGTGCCAGAACTGCCCTGATGTGGTGCAGGCGCTGAACCTGATGGCGGTCCTCAATCCGCGCATCCGGCACACCTCGATCGACGGCGCGCTGTTCCAGTCCGAGGTCGAGGCAAGGAAGGTGATGGCGGTGCCGTCGGTGTTCCTGAACGGCGAACCATTTGCCAGCGGCCGCATGGATCTGGCGCAGATCGTCGCAAAGCTCGATACCGGCGCCATCGCCCGCGCCGCCGAAAAGATCGCCGCCAAATCCGCCTTCGACGTGCTGGTGGTGGGCGGCGGCCCGGCCGGGGCGGCGGCGTCGGTCTATGCGGCGCGCAAGGGCATCCGCACCGGCATGGCGGCCGAACGGCTCGGCGGCCAGTTGCAGGACACGCTCGGCATCGAGAATTTCCTCAGCCAGGAATATACCGAAGGCCCGAAGCTCGCCTCGGCGCTGGAAGCGCATGTCAAGGCAAACGACGTCGACATCATGCCGTTGCAAAAGGCGGTGGCGCTGGTTCCTGCCGCCGAACCGGGCGGGCTGGTCGAAGTGAAGCTCGAAAACGGCGCCTCGCTGAAAAGCCGCACCGTCATCCTGTCCACCGGCGCGCGCTGGCGCCGTCTGGGGGTGCCGGGTGAAGCCGATTACCTGACGAAAGGCGTCGCCTTCTGCCCGCACTGCGACGGGCCGCTGTTCCGTGGCAAGCGTGTCGCAGTCGTCGGCGGCGGCAACTCCGGCGTCGAAGCGGCCATCGACCTCGCGGGCCTCGTCGGCCACGTCACCCTGATCGAGTTCGATGCCGTGCTGCGCGCCGACGAAGTGCTGCAACGCAAGCTCCGCAGCCTCGCCAACGTCACCATCCTGACATCGGCGCAGACAACGGAAATCCTCGGCGACGGCGAAAAGGTCAGCGGCCTCGTCTACAAGAACCGCGAGGACGACGGGGTGCACACGGTCGATCTGGAAGGCGTGTTCGTGCAGATCGGCCTCGTGCCCAACACCGAATGGCTGAAGGGCGTCGTCGAACTGTCGCGCCACGGAGAGGTCGTCATCAACGCGCGCGGGGAAACCAGCGTGCCGGGCGTGTTCGCCGCTGGCGACTGCACCACAGTGCCCTACAAGCAGATCGTCATCGCGCTCGGCGCCGGCGCCACCGCCTCGCTGTCGGCGTTCGACTATATGATCCGCCTGCCCGAGGCCGAGGCCGAGATGGTCGCCGCCTGAGCGACGGTCCGGCAACCACTGCATGGATGCGCGTCGCCGGTCTTTCCCCCGGCGGCGCCTGTCGTTAGGATCGGCGCTTTCCCGATACGGAGCCACATCCATGCGCCATCTGATTGCCAGCCTTCTCGTTGCAGCCGCCGCCCCCGCTCTTGCGCAGGTAACGGTGGTGCAGGCCGACCGCGTGCTTGCAGAACCCGGCAAGGCCCCGCTCGGGCCGACTTCGATCGTGATCGAGAATGGCCGCATCAGCGCACTGCTGCCCGGACGGCAGGCCCCGGCGGGTGCCCGCGTGATCGACCTCGGCAATCGCTTCGTGCTGCCCGGCCTGATCGACAGCCACGTCCACCTCGACGGCGACGCCGGTGGCGATCAGGCACTTCTCGAAGGTATTTCCTCGTCGCCGGCGCTGAACGCGCTCAGGGCGCAATGGAACGGCATGAAAACGCTGAACGCCGGCTTCACCACGGTTCGCAATCTGGGTGATGGCTCAGGCGCGACGCTGGCACTTCGCGAGGCAGTGAAGAACGGCTGGGTGAAGGGCCCGCGCATCGTCGACGCCGGGCGCTCGATTTCGGTGACGTCCGGCCACATGGACGCGACTCTCAGCCTCGCCGACGATCTCGCCCATGCAATCGACCAGGAAAATCTGTGCGACGGCGTCGATGCCTGCCGCCATGCGGTCCGGTTGCAGGTGCGCCGGGGCGTCGATGTCATCAAGATCGCGACGACCGGCGGGGTGAACAGCCGCATCGGCGCCGGTCTCGGGCAGCAGATGTTCGCCGACGAGGCCAAGGCCGTGGTCGAAACCGCGCATCTGCACGGCAAGAAGGTTGCCGTCCATGCGCACGGCACCGGCGGCATCAACGTGGCGCTGGCCGCAGGCGCCGATTCGATCGAGCATGGCACCATGCCCGACGACGAGACGCTCAAGCTCTTCAAGCAGAGCGCTGCCTATTATGTGCCGACGCTTTCCACCATCAACGGCTACAAGGAGCGGCTGGCCAAAGACCCGAACGCCTATCCGCCGGAAGTGCTGGAAAAGGTGAAGTGGCGCCTTCAGATCACCGGCAAGTCGCTGGAAAAGGCAGTGCCGGCGGGCGTGAAGATCGCGTTCGGCACCGACGCCGGGGTGTCCAAGCACGGCCGCAACGCCGACGAGTTCGAACTGATGGTCGAACATGGCATGACGCCCGCAACCGCAATCGTCGCGGCAACCACCAACGCCGCCGATCTGCTGGGCGTCAGGGACATCGGCGCGCTGCGGCCGGGATACCATGCCGACCTGATCGCCGTTTCCGGCGACCCGCTCAACGATGTGAAATTGCTGAAGTCGGTCAACTTCGTGATGAAGGGCGGCGACGTCATCAAGGAAGGCGGCGCAACCGGCCAGTAAGGCTGACGTTCAGGCTGCCCGCGCGCCCGGCTGCCGATCCGGGCGCTCGGGCAGTACGCGGTCGCGGCCATTGCGTTTCGCCGCATAGAGCGCCGAATCGGCCCGGTCGATCAGGCTTTCGATCGTGTCGTCGGCGCGCGCCAGCGCGACACCGGCGGAAAAGCTGATCCGCCCCAGGCTCGCGCCATCGTCGGCGCGGCGCAACACCTGTCGCGCCAGAATCCCGCGCGACGCATCGATCGCGGCAACCGCATCCGCCAGCCCGACAGCAGGCAGCACCACCAGAAATTCCTCGCCGCCGTGGCGGGCGGCAAACGCTTCCTCACCTTGCGTGCGGCGCGCGTGCGCATGCAGATGGCCGCCCAAACAGCGCAGCACCTCGTCGCCGATCGCGTGCCCCCACCGGTCGTTGACCTGCTTGAAATGATCGATATCGACCAGCGCAACCGACAGCGGCCAGCCTTCGGCAAGCGCGCGCGAAAGCGCCTTGCGCAGGGCGTCGGCCGCGCCCCGGCGATTGACCAGACCGGTCAATGGATCGGTTCTGGCCGTCCGTTCGGCCGACTCCAGCCGGTCAAGAAGGCGCCCCGTTTCCAGCGATGCCGACTGGATGTCGGCCTCCAGCCGCCGGTTTGCCGCCATCATCGTGGCGTTTGCCCGGCGCAGCCGCTGCACCAGCGCGGCAAGCTCCTGGGCGGAACGGCATACCGAAAGCGCCTCGTCACCGCTGGCGATCGCCGCATCATAGGCGCGCAGATCAGCCTGCCCGCGCGACAACCGGGCGGCAAGCCCGACCGCGCTTTCCTGCGCCGCCTCGACCAGCGCCAGCAGTTCGGCGCCTGCGATATCGCCCAGATGCGCACGCCGAAGCGCCCGCATGGCGTCGTCGTCCAGCGTTCCCGCCAGCAACGCACGCTCGACCTCTCGCGAGAGGGCGGTATCGGCGCCGCGCACATGCAGATACAGTAGTTCGTAATTTTCCGGTTCCGGCACCAGGCCGGTTTCCACCAGCAGTCCGCGCACGGCGTCGAAGCGCACGAGGTCCGGGTGCCCGACACCCGCATGGTCGCCGGCATCGGCTTTGCGCGCCGCCTGCAATCGTCCTGCCTCTTCCATGCCGACACCCTCCGGAAATGCGGGCCGGAAATCCGCGGTGCATCGCGGTCGTTCCGGCTGTCACTGGATTACGGGCGCCAAAGCCCCCACTTAAGGGACCGCGCCATGCCCGGCTTGCCGCACGCGAGCCGGCAAGATAGGACAGCGCGCATTGCCGGATTCCCAGACGAATGAGGACCAAGCCATGACTGCCATCGGCCACGACAAGCTATCCACCCGCCGCACCCTTACCGTCGATGGCAAGGCGTATGACTATTACAGCATCGAAGCCGCCGCCGGCCACATCGGCGACGTGTCGCGCCTGCCGTTCTCGATGAAGGTGCTGCTGGAAAACCTGCTCCGCTTCGAAGATGATTTCACCGTCCGCGTCGACGACATCAAGGCGATCGCAAGCTGGCTGAAAGGCCCGATCGGCGACCATGAAATCCAGTATCGCCCGGCCCGCGTGCTGATGCAGGATTTCACCGGCGTTCCCTGCGTCGTCGATCTGGCGGCCATGCGCGATGCCATGGCCAGTCTCGGCGGCGACCCGCAGAAGATCAACCCGCTGGTGCCGGTTGATCTGGTGATCGACCACTCGGTCATGGTCGACGAGTTCGGCACGCCGCAGGCCTTCGGCCATAACGTCGAGCTGGAATATACCCGCAACATGGAACGCTACGAGTTCCTGCGCTGGGGTTCGTCGGCGTTCCGCAACTTCCGCGTGGTTCCGCCCGGCACCGGCATCTGCCACCAGGTGAACCTCGAATATCTGGCCCAGACGGTCTGGGTGTCGCAGGCAGCCGATGGCGCCATGATCGCCTATCCGGATACGCTGGTCGGCACCGACAGCCACACCACCATGGTGAACGGCCTCGGCGTGCTGGGCTGGGGCGTCGGCGGCATCGAGGCCGAGGCCGCGATGCTGGGCCAGCCGGTGTCGATGCTGATTCCCGAAGTCGTCGGCTTCCGCCTGACCGGCAACCTCTCGGAAGGCGTAACGGCGACCGATCTCGTGCTCACCGTCACCCAGATGCTGCGCAAGAAGGGCGTGGTCGGCCGGTTCGTCGAATATTACGGCCCCGGCCTTGACAATCTGTCGCTCGCCGACCGCGCCACCATCGGCAACATGGCGCCGGAATATGGCGCCACCTGCGGCTTCTTCCCGGTCGATTCGAAAACGCTCGACTATCTGCGCCTCACCGGCCGCGACGACCACCGTGTGGCGCTGGTCGAAGCCTATGCCCGCGCCCAGGGCATGTGGCGCGACGCCTCGACGCCCGACCCGGTGTTCACCGACACGCTCGAACTCGACCTCGCAACCGTCCAGCCCTCGCTCGCCGGGCCGCGCCGCCCGCAGGATCGGGTGCTGCTCAGCGAAGCGCACGACGCCTTCGAAGCCGAACTGCTGGGCGCCTATGGCAAGGCCGAAAACCCCGGCCAGCGTGTAGCGGTCGCCGGCAGCAAGCATGAACTCGGCCATGGCGACGTGGTGATCGCGGCGATCACAAGCTGCACCAACACCTCGAACCCGAACGTGCTGGTCGCGGCCGGTCTCGTTGCCCGCAAGGCGCATGCGCTCGGCCTCACGCGCAAGCCATGGGTGAAAACCAGCTTCGCCCCCGGTTCGCAGGTCGTCACCGACTATTTCAACCGCGCCGGTCTCACGGCCGACATGGACGCCGTCGGCTTCAACCTCGTCGGCTATGGCTGCACCACCTGCATCGGCAATTCGGGCCCGCTCCCCGAGCCGATCTCGGAAGCAGTCAACAGGAACGACATGGTGGCGGCCGCCGTGCTGTCGGGCAACCGCAACTTCGAAGGGCGCATCTCGCCCGACGTCAAGGCGAACTACCTCGCCTCGCCGCCGCTGGTCGTCGCTTATGCGATCGCCGGCAGCATCCGCTCGGACATCACCAAAACCCCGCTTGGCAAGCGCCGCGACGGCTCCGACATCTTCCTCAAGGACATCTGGCCGACCAACGGCGAAGTGGCCGAAATGGTGCAGAAGGCAGTGACGCCGGAAATGTTCCGCGCCCGCTATGCCGACGTCTTCAAGGGCGACAGCCACTGGCAGGCGATCCACGTGACCGGCGGCGATACCTACCGCTGGAACTCGGGTTCGACCTATGTGCAGAACCCGCCCTACTTCGACGGCATGACCATGACGCCTGCCCCCGTCGCCGACATCGTCGGCGCGAAGGCGCTGGCGCTGCTGGGCGACTCGATCACCACCGACCACATCAGCCCGGCCGGTTCGATCAAGGCCGACAGCCCCGCCGGCAAATATCTGACCGACCACCAGGTCGCGCGGGCCGACTTCAACAGCTATGGCGCGCGGCGCGGCAACCACGAAGTGATGATGCGCGGCACCTTCGCCAACATCCGCATCAAGAACCGTCTGGCGCCGGGCACCGAAGGCGGTGTAACCACCTATCTGCCGACGGGCGAAGTCATGCCGATCTACGATGCGGCGATGAAGTATCGCGAAACCGGCACACCGCTGGTGATCCTCGCGGGCAAGGAATATGGCACCGGCTCCAGCCGCGACTGGGCGGCCAAGGGCACCACGCTGCTTGGCGTCCGCGCGGTCATCGCCGAAAGCTTCGAGCGCATCCACCGCTCGAACCTGATCGGCATGGGCGTGCTGGCGCTGCAATTCCTCGACGGCCAGTCGGCGGAATCGCTCGGTCTCACCGGGCAGGAAAGCTTCACCCTCGGCGCGCTGCAGGCGCTGAAGCCACGGCAGACGCTCAGGGTCGACTTCACGCGCCCGGACGGCACCAGCGGCCACTTCGACACGCTGTGCCGGATCGATACCGAAAACGAGGTCGGTTACTACTACGCGGGCGGCATCCTGCCCTACGTGCTGCGCAAGCTCGCGGCCTGACCCGGCAGAAGTTGGCGCGGCCGTTCAAGGGGCCGGCTGCGCCTTCTGCCCCGTTCACTTCCGGAACCTCGCCAGTTGCGCCAGCCCCTGACCGCCCTCCAGCGCATGCTGCCCGCCCGGCGCGAACAGACGCTTGGCCTTTTGTTCACGGCCGCGATGCAGGTGCTGCTGGCGCTGCTGCTGCTGTCGATCGCGCCCGCAACCGTGCGCCGCAAAGTCGCCGACATGGTGATGTTCAGCATCAGCAGCATCGACGAAAAGCCAGCCGAACAGCCCGAAGAAAAGCCGGCCGAGAAACAGCAGGTCCGGCAGCCGGAAACCCTGCCACCACCGGCAAAGCTGCAACCCGCGCCCGAACCTCTGCCCGCACCCACCCCCGCACCGGCACCCGCCGAACCGGCGCCCGAGCCGCCGAAACCCGCGCCGCCGCGCGCCACCGCACCCGCGCCTTCCGGCCCCGTCTATGGTCCGCCCGATCTCAGGCCGCGCGCCGCCCTTGCCGACACGCCGCGCGTCGAAGGCGTCGGCCCGAACGGCGAACCGCTCTATGCAGCAGCCTGGGTGCGCGAACCCTGGCCCGATGAACTGCGCGGCTATCTTTCCACCGCGCGCGGCCCCGGTTGGGGCCTGATCGCCTGCCGCACGGTCGCGAACTACCGGGTCGAGGACTGCGTGATCCTCGACGAATATCCAAACGGTTCGGGGATCGGCCGGGCAGCGCAGGCCGCCGCATGGCAGTTTCTGGTCAGGCCGCCACAGAAAGGTGGGCGGGCGCTGGTCGGCGAATGGGTGCGGATCCGGATCGACTATGAACTGCGGCGCGCGAACGCCGCCAGCTAGACCAACGAAAAAAGGGCCGCACCCGGCTTGGGCGCGGCCCCTTTGATCAACCGCCCGAAAGCGGCATGATTGTTCAGGCGCTGACGACGGCGCGGCGGCGACGCCGTGCCGACAGGCCGGCAAGACCGAAGCCGGTGATCATCATCGCCCAAGTGGCAGGCTCGGGGATACCGGGCACTTCCTGACCGGCGACATTGGTGAACACGAAGCGAAGGTCGTCATAGTCCTTGTCGCCGCCGTTCAGAATGTCCTCGAAGCCGACATAGACACCGGCCGGAATACCGAAATCACCACCGGCATAGCTGTCGGAGTAGATGTGGGTGATACCGTCGGTGTTCATGCTGCGCTTCGAATAGAAATAATTGCCGGTGTTGGAAACGCGGATCTTGAACACAAGCTGGTCGCCCGCATTCACCGGCCCGAAATCGAACGACGTGCCCGGCGCCGTGATCTGGTTGTTCAGCCCTTCAAGGCCGGTATCCACGCCATTCACTTCAAGGCGCAGGAAGTTGGTGTATCCAGCCGAATGGCCGGCGAAATAGGCAATGATGTTGCCGGTCGCAGCCGCAGTGAACGCGTAATCCGCCGGATTGACTGTGCCCGACGACGGATAGACCGGAAGTGCCGCCTGCGCCGCCGTGGCCGTGCCGATTGCAACGATCGCGGCAAACAGATGCTTCTGCATATTCAAAACCCCTTTTTGCAACAGGCCAGCTACGGATGGCCGATGCTCAGTCGATGCAAATCGCGTGCCATTTCGCGCGATTCATTTTGTCGCACGATTCCAGGTGATTGCGCATGGCTGTCGCAAGCAGGCAGGCAGTTCCTGTAAAGTCTGCCGACAACAAGGGGTTAACGCGGGGTGCGATTCACCCGGTCAGATGCGCAGGCCGCGCGCCTTCGGGCCGGGCCGCAAGGCCCGCTGCGCCGTGCGCGCAAAGGCGCACAGTTCCTCGCGGGTTTCCTCGGGCGCTATGATCGCCTCGACGCCAAAGCGTTCGGCGGTGCGGAAGGGGCTGCGCACGCGGTCCAGCCGCTGCCGGATCTCGGCAAGCCGGGCCACCGGGTTTTCGGCCGCTTCCAGTTCGGCGCGATAGGCCGCTTCCAGCCCGCCTGAAATCGGCAGACTGCCCCAGTCGCCGCTGGGCCAGGCCATGCGCCAGCGGAAGCGGTCGGCGGGCGCATGGCCGCTGCCCGCCATGCCATAGGCCTTGCGCAGGATCACCGTCGCCCACGGCACGCTTGCCTGATAGATCGCCGCCAGTGCCCGGCTGCCCCAGCGGATGGTCGCATCTTCCTCGGCGCGGCGGCCGATCATGAAACCCGGATTGTCGACCAGATGCACTACCGGCAGATGGAATGTATCGGCCAGATCCACCATGCGCTCGACCTTGCGCGCGGTCGCCGCAGTCCATAGCCCACCCATCGCTTCCGGGTTGGAAGCAATCACCGCCACCGCATGGCCATCAAGCCGCGCCAGCCCCGTCACCACGCCAAGCCCCCATTCGCGGCCGATCTCGAACCAGCTATGCCGGTCGACGATTGCTTCGATGATGGGGCGGATCGGATACAGCCGCCGCGAATCGCGCGGAACGGCAGCATTCAGCCACCCTTCCCGCCGGTTTGCCGGATCGCGCGATCTGGCACGCGCCGGCAATTCCTCGACGCTGGACGGCAGATACGAAAGGAACTGCCGCAGCCGGGCGAAGGCCTCGGCCTCGGTCGCCACCCGGTCATCGACCGCCCCGTTGCGGGCGTGGATCGCCGCACCCCCCAGTTCCTCTTTGGTGCGCTTTTCCCCGGCGGCTGCAACGACAGGCGGCCCCGCCACGAACATCTGCGCCAGCCCGTCGACCAGCAGGCTGTAGTGCGCCATCACCATCCGCCCGGCACCCAGCCCCGCCACCGGCCCAAGCCCCAGCGCCACCACCGGCACCCGCGACAGGTTGGCGACCATCGCCTCCCAGCCGGGAATTTCCGGCACATAGGTATGGCCCATCATCTCCAGGCTTCGAACTGATCCGCCGCCGCCCGTCCCCTCGATCATGCGCACCAGCGGCATCCGGTATTCCGCCGCCAGCCGTTCCGCTTCGACCAGCTTGCGGTGCAGCGCAGCATCGGCGGCGCCGCCGCGCACGGTGAAGTCGTCGGCGGTCAGCACCACCGGGCGGCCATCGATTTCGGCGCGTCCGAACAGGAAATTCGCCGGCAGCACCGTTTCCAGCGCGCCGTCGTCGGCATAGGTGGCAAAGCCCGACAGTTCGCCGATCTCGTGGAAGGAACCGGGATCGGCAACTGCGGCGATGCGTGCGCGGGCGTGCATGCGCCCGGCGTCGGCCTGCCGCTTCAGCTTGTCGGCGCCGCCCATTTGCGCGGCCAGTTGCTGCCGGCGGCGCAGTTCCGCGATTTCATGTTCCCATCCCATGCGCCAACCATAGCGCGGCGGCACCGGCCGCCAAGCCATGAAAAGGGCTATCGGCGCGCCCGGTCGTGGCAGGCGCCAAGCCGTGTCCATTCCGAACGGTCGGCAAAGGGCCGCCCGGCCTCTACCCCTTGTGCATCGACGGTATAGACATCGGCGGTATCGCGGCGGATTTCGGTGCGCCCCTGCCGGCCGTCGGCGCATTGATAGGTCACCGACGCTGCCTCGGGGTGGTTGGCGATCACGCTGAACCGGCAGGCCGCATCGGCGCGCCCGCCCAGCAGCAGCACGACCGGCACATCAAGGCACTTCGCCGCCCCGGCCCGCCCGCCTTCCGGCGTCTGCTGCCAGGCGCCCGCCCGCCAGGTGCCGAACGCACCAAGCGACGGCCCGGCAACGGCTGCCGTGCCCAGCAGCACAAATGCTGCAAATGCAGTTGCTTTCAGTTGCCCGACCATCGACCCCCTATGAAAGAAGCCGGAGCATCCGCCAAGTCAACAATCGAAACCGGCCGAACCCGCAGCATCGGCGTCGGCGGGCTGGCGTCAGTGCACCGGCGCCTTTTCCGGTGCGGCAGTTTCGATCGCCGCCGCCCCCGCCCACGACAGCACATGGAACACCAGTTGCAGCGCACCCTGCGCCGCCATCAGCGCCGCGATCTGCACCGAGGCATCCCCCGTCACGCTGACGGCAACAGCCGCGAACAGGATTTCCTTGTTCGGCACCGGCAGCCGCATGATCACCATTCGCAGCGACCCCAGCAGGAACCATGTCTCGAACGGCATCCCCGGCAGCGCCACCGCCCAGCTTGCCACCAGCAGCGCCTGCGCCCCCACCACCCTGACCATGTGGCACCAGAAGGCGAACAGGTTTTCGCTGACGGGCAGGCTCATGATGTTGCGCCGGAACACCAGAATGCCGACGTTCAGCACGATCAGCCCGGCAAAGCTCCAGACGAGGATGGTCAGCGTGCGCGGGTCCAGCGCCTGCCCCAGTACCGCTGCGCCTTCCATCGAGAGCGCCAGCAGCAGCATCATGAGCGTCGCCAGATTGCCGGCCAGCCCCGACGTGATCGCCATGTCCTTGACGGCCGCCAGCGGGCTTTTCGCCGGATCGGTGCCCGGCCCGTCGCCCCGGCCCAGCACGCGCGCGGGCGGCTTGTCGGGATCGAACTCGATCCCCAGCCGCGCCGCCGCCCAGACCAGCAGATAGGTATGGCCGGAATAGCTGAACAGCGCGTCGTTCATCACCCGCATCCGCAGGAACACCGGCAGCGCCCGCCAGTCGAACCGCCACCAGCGGCGATAGATGAACCACTCGGTCAGCGGCTGGATCAGATAGGATGCGCCGAACAGCAGCCAGAACAGCGCGCTCGGCGGAACCGCGTCGACCACCTGCTCCCAGCCCACCTGCCCGATCGCGCGGGCAAGCAGCAGCAGGATCAGCAGCGAAAGCGCGATGTTGAAGCCCTTGCGCAGCACCACCGCCGCACGGGAATTGCCGAATTCCTTCACGCGGGCGGCAATCAGCATCATGCGCTGAACAAGGGAATTTGGCTGCATTCCCGAACAGCTAGCGGCAGCGGCGGCCCATGGCAATCACAAGCCGAACCGTGGCCGCCCTCGCCATTTCGGCAGCACGATGGCAGGGTGCCCCATGCCAATGGGGGCCGACGAAGCCCCCAGCCTACACAGGAAGGAACCATCATGTCCGGGATCATCAACGTGCCGACGATCGCCAATGAACTTGCCGCCAGGCTGGTCGAGGGCGCCGCCGCCAAAGCGCGCGAAATGCAGGTGCCGATGTGCATCGCCATCGTCGATCCGTCGGGCACGCTGGTGCAGTTCCTGCGCATGGACCGCGCGCCGCTCCTCAGCGTCGGCATCGCGCAGGACAAGGCCTACACCGCCATTTCCTTCGGCATGGCCACCCACGAATGGTTCGAATTCATCAAGAACGACCCGCCGCTCCTCAACGGCATCGTGCATACCCCGCGCCTTGTGGTGTTCGGCGGCGGCTATCCGGTCAAGGTCGATGGCGCGGTCGTCGGCGGCATCGGCGTCAGCGGCGGCCACTACAGCCAGGACATGCAGGTCGCGCAGGCGGGCCTCGCGGCAGCCGGGCTTTAACTGCGCAAACCTCCCCGGCGATAGCGCTTGACTCTGCCATGATGTGAAGGTTGAAAGAAGCGGCTCCAACCCGATGGAGACCGCTTCCCGTGGCCACTGCCGACCTCGACATCACCGGAATGAGCTGCGCCTCGTGTGCCGGCCGCGTGGAAAAGGCGCTGCTGGCGGTGCCGGGCGTCGTTGCTGCAAGCGTGAACCTTGCAACCGCGCGCGCGCGCATCGAATCCGCAGCCACCGTCAGGGCCGATACGCTGGCCGAGGCGGTGAAGGCCGCAGGCTATGGCGCGTCGGTCGCGGGCGGCGCACAGGCCGCCCCGCCGGCCAGCGCCGAGCGCCTGAAACTGCTGCTGGCGGCCCTGCTGACGCTGCCGCTTGCCGCGCCGATGCTGCTGGCACCGCTGGGGATCGGCTGGCAACTTCCGGGCATCTGGCAGCTTTTGCTGGCGGCGCCGGTGCAGTTCTGGCTTGGCGCACGCTTCTATCGCGGCGCTTATGGCGCGATCCGCGCCCGCACCGGCAACATGGACCTGCTGGTCGCGCTCGGCACCTCGGCGGCGTTCGGTCTCAGCGTCTGGCAGTTGCTGGCGGCGCCCGCGCATGGCGCCGAACCGCATTATTATTTCGAAAGCGCCGCCGTTGTCATCACGCTGGTGCTGCTGGGCAAATGGCTGGAAGGCCGCGCCACCCGCCAGACCGGCGAAGCCATTCGCGCGCTGATGGCGCTCCGCCCCGATACCGCCCGCCGCCGCCTGCCCGACGGGCGCGAGGAAGAAGTCCCGGTGGATGCGATCCGCGTCGGCGATGAGCTGCTGGTCCGCCCCGGCGAACGGGTGCCGGTCGACGCCCGTCTGCTCGAAGGCCAGTCGTCGGTCGACCAGTCGCTGCTGACGGGGGAAAGCCTGCCGGTCGCTGTCCACCCCGGCGACCGGGTGGCGGCGGGCGCGATCAACGCCGAAGGCCTGCTGCTGCTGGAAACCGTCGCCGTCGGCGCCGAAACGATGCTGGCGCGGATCGTCAGGCTGGTCGAAACGGCGCAGGCGGAAAAGCCGCCGATCCAGAAGCTTGTCGACAAGGTCGCCGCGTGGTTCGTGCCGATGGTGCTGCTGCTGGCCGCCGTCAGCTTTGCGGGCTGGCTGCTGGCGGGCGCGGGTGCCGAACATGCGATCGTCAATGCGGTTTCGGTGCTGGTGATCGCCTGCCCCTGCGCGCTCGGCCTTGCCACACCCACGGCGATCGTCACCGGAACCGGCGTCGCGGCGCGGGCAGGCATCCTGATCCGCGACACTGCGGCGCTGGAAACCGCACATCGCGTCACCGACGTCCTGTTCGACAAGACCGGCACGCTGACGCGCGGGCAACCGGCGCTCGCCGCGCTTGTCCCGGCACCGGGCGCCACCGGGGAAATCCTTCTGGAAACGGCCGCCGCCCTGCAACGCGGCTCCGAGCATCCGCTTGCCCGCGCAGTGGTGCAGGCAGCCGACGCAAAGGGCCTCGCCGTCGTCCCGGCTGTCGGCCTCACGGCCGTTCCGGGCCGTGGTGTCAGGGCAACGGTTGCGGGCGCCGATGCGGCAATCGGCAATGGCCTGATGATGCAGGAACTGGCGATCGACGTCGCGGCCATGCGTCCGCAGGCCGAGGCCGAGGAAGCACTCGGGCGCTCGGTTTCCTATGTGGCGCGGCTCTCGCCGGAACCGGCGCTCGTCGGCCTGCTCTCGTTCGGAGACGCCCCGCGCGACAGCGCCGCCGAAGCGGTTCGCCTGCTGCACACGCGCGGCATCGGCGCCCGCATGCTGACCGGCGACAACGAGGGCGCAGCGCGCGCCGTCGCCGGGGCAGTCGGGCTGGACGACTGGGTCGCGAACGTCCTCCCCGAGGGCAAGGCCGCCGAAGTCGAGCGGCTGCAACAGGGAGGCGCCGTCGTCGCCATGGTGGGCGACGGCGTCAACGACGCGCCGGCGCTGGCGCGGGCGGATGTCGGGATGGCGATGTCGGGCGGAACCGATGTCGCCATGCACACGGCGTCGGTCACGCTGATGCGCAACGACCCGAGGCTCGTCGCCGACGCGCTGGATATTTCGGCGCGCACCCAGGCGAAGATCCGGCAGGGCCTGTTCTGGGCGTTCATCTACAACGTGATCGGTCTGCCGCTGGCGGCGCTCGGCTTTCTCAGCCCGATGCTGGCCGGGGCGGCAATGGCCGCATCCAGCGTCAGCGTGGTGCTGAACGCGCTAACCCTGAAACGCTGGCGGCCCGCCGCCGGCAGGAGCAATCAATGAACATCGGCGAAGCGGCGCGGCAGTCGGGCGTCAGCCAGCGGATGATCCGCCACTACGAGGAAACCGGCCTGATCCCGGAACCCGCGCGGCGGCCGTCCGGCTATCGTGATTATGCCGAAGCCGACGTGCACCGCCTGCGCTTCGTGCGCCGCGCCCGCGACCTCGGCTTTGCGATGGAGGAAATCCGCCTGTTGCTCGCGCTCTGGCAGGACCGCTCCCGCGCCAGCGTCGATGTGAAGACGCTGGCGCTGGCGCGGGCCGACGAACTTCGCCAGAAAGCCGAAGAACTGGAAGCGATGCGCCGGACGCTGCTTGCCCTTGCCGCAAGCTGCCACGGCGACGACCGCCCCGACTGTCCGATCCTCGACGAACTGGAGTCCCGCGCATGAAGGTAGGACGACGCGCGCTGCTCGGCGGCGGCCTCGCTGCGCTGGCGTGGAAGGCGGGCCTGATGCCTGCATGGGCGGCACCGGTCTCGGCCGGGGCGCAGGCGATGCAGCCGCTGTCCGGCCCGGATATCCGGCTGACGGTCGGCCACAGCATGTTCCGTGCCGGCGGCCGACAGGGCCACGCCGTCACCGTGAACGGCACCCTGCCGGCGCCGCTTATCCGCCTGCGCGAGGGGGAACGTGTGCGACTGCACGTGGAAAACCGCCTCGGCGACGAGGACACATCGATCCACTGGCACGGCCTTTTGGTGCCGCACCAGATGGACGGCGTGCCCGGCTTCAGCTTCCCCGGCATCGCGCCCGGCAGCAGCTTCACCTATGATTTTCCGCTGATCCAGAACGGCACCTACTGGTATCACAGCCATTCCGGATTGCAGGAACAGCAGGGCCATTACGGCCCGCTCATCATCGACCCGGCCGGTGCCGATCCCGTCAGCGCCGACCGTGAGCATGTGATCGTCCTCTCGGACTGGACGTTCCTGCATCCGCACACGATCATGCAGAAACTCAAGGCAAAGGGCGGCTATTTCAACCGCCGCAAACAGACGCTCGCCGGGCAACTGGCCAGCCGCCCCGGAGACGACATGCCCGCCGCCGACCGGGCGATGTGGGGCCGGATGCGGATGGACCCGACCGACATTTCCGATGTGAACGGCACCACCTACAGCTTTCTGGTGAACGGATACGGCCCCGCCGACAACTGGACCGGCCTGTTCCGCCCCGGCGAACGGGTGCGGCTGCGGGTCATCAACGCATCGGCGATGACGATCTTCCATCTGCGTATCCCCGGCCTGCCGCTGACGATCGTGCAGGCCGACGGCCAGCACGTCCGCCCGGTCGAAACCGACGAACTGCAAATCTCGGTTGCGGAAACCTACGACATCATCGTCACACCGCCCGAAGACCGCGCCTATACGCTGGTCGCGGAATCGATCGACCGGTCGGGGATGGCGCTGGCGACGCTGGCGCCCCGTGCAGGCATGCTGGCCGCCGTACCGGCCGCGCGCACCCGGCCGGTGCTGTCGATGAAGGATATGGGGATGGGCGACATGGGCGGGATGAGTCACGCAGCACCCGCCTGCCCCCCGGACGACGAGGCGATGGGCTATTGCACCCCCGCTTCCGAATCTCCGGCCAGCCACGGCGGCCATGCCGGGATGAACCATTCCATGCGCGATCTCAGTCTGCTGCCGCCCGGCGTAAAGCGCAGTTTCGGCATCGACATGGTGGCGCCGATGCCGGTCGATCGCACCGGCGACCGGCCGCTCGGCCTCGAAGACGCCCCGCACCGGGTGCTGACCTATCATGATCTCGCGCCGCTGGTTCCCTTCCACGACAAGCGCCCGCCAACGCGCAGCATCGACGTGCACCTGACCGGCAACATGGAGCGGTTCATGTGGTCGCTCGACGGCCGCAAGATGAACGAGGGCGCGCTGCCGATCCGGCTCGAACGCAACGAACGGGTGCGGATCAACCTCGTCAACAACAGCATGATGAACCACCCGATCCACCTGCACGGGCATTTCTTCGAAGTGGTGACGGGGATGCCGCACGGCAACCCGGTGAAGCATACGGTGAACGTCATGCCCGGCGGCCGCGCCAGCTTCGACCTGACCGCCGACGCACCCGGAGACTGGGCCTTCCACTGCCACCTGCTCTATCACATGCACGCCGGGATGATGAACATCGTCACCGTGCGCCCGCTCGACGAGCATCCGGCGCAACCGGAAAAAGGGCAGGGATGATGCGCACACTTCTGGTTCTGGCGCTGCTTTCTGCATCGCCGGTTGCTGCGCAGCATGGCCATGCGATGCAGCACGACATGCCATCCGCCCCCGACGCCCCGCCAGTCGGGCCGCCGCCGCCCGGCGCGCTTTCCGGCCCCGAACATGCCGCCGATACGGTATTCCCGCCCGAGGTGATGGCGAAGGCGCGGGCACAGACGATCGCCGCGCACGGCGATGTCCGCACCCATTTCATCCTGATCGACCGGCTGGAATGGGTCGGGCGCGCCGGAGCCGACCTTGCCCGCCTGTCGTCGGAAGGCCGCTTCGGCGGCGACAGCAACCGGCTTTGGCTGAAGGCCGACGCCGAAACCCACCCCGGCAACGGCGGCGCCAGCGCCGAACTGCAAATGCTCTATGGCCGCGCCATCCACCCCTACTGGGACATCGAGGCCGGCATCCGCCAGGATCTCGGTCCCGGCGCCGACCGCACCCATGCCGTGCTTGGGCTGCACGGCCTTGCGCCCTACTGGTTCGAGGTGTCGGCCACCGCCTTCCTGTCGACGAAGGGCGAACTGACGGCCGAAGTCGGCGCCAGCTACGACCAGCGCATCACCAACCGCCTGATCCTCGAACCTTGGGCGGAACTGTCGCTCGCCGCACAGGACATCACCGACCTTGGCACCGCGTCCGGCCTGACCGAAGGCGAACTGGGCCTTCGCCTGCGGCACGAGATCGTGCCGGAATTCGCGCCCTATGTCGGCGTCTCGCTCGAACGGAAACTGGGGCAGACCGCCAGCCTCGCGAAAGCGGCGGGCGAAGCCACGGGTGGCTGGTCGGTGCTGCTTGGGGTGCGGGCCTGGTTCTGAGGCGCCCGCGCTCTAGCATAAGCTACGGGTTTCTGAAGCAGGCCCGGTCGCCTAACCTCGGGCCGGATGCTGCCTGCGGCCCGAACGGCCGCGCGTCAGAAGGGTCTGCCGATGGACATGGAACTCTCGCACGCCGACCTCGCGTTCCGCGATGAGGTGCGCGCCTTTCTGGCCGAACGGCTGACGCCGGAACTGCGCGAGGCCGGGCGGCGGATGACCTCGGTCTTCATCGACAGGGAATGGTCGATCGCCTGGCAGAAGATCCTGCACGAAAAGGGCTGGGCCGCGCCCGACTGGCCGGTCGAACATGGCGGGCCGGGGTGGACGCTGACCCAACGCTATATCTTTGCCGGTGAATGCGCCGCAGCCAGCGCCCCGGCGCTTGCGCCGCAGGGGCTGAAAATGGTCGGGCCGGTGCTGATGCGCTACGGCACCCCGGAACAGAAGGCGCATTACCTGCCGCGCCTCCTTTCCGGAGAGGATTTCTGGTGTCAGGGCTTTTCCGAGCCGGGCGCCGGGTCCGATCTGGCGGCGCTGCGCACGGCGGCGGTAGCCGACGGCGACGACTATGTGCTGAACGGCTCGAAAATCTGGACCACGCACGCGCATTTCGCCAACCGCATCTTCTGTCTGGTGCGGACATCCACCGCCGGGCGGCCGCAGCAGGGCATCACCTTCCTGCTGGCCGACATGGCGACGCCCGGAATCACGGTGCGCCCGATCCTGTCGCTTTCCGGCGACCATGAATTGAACGAAGTGTTTTTCGATGATGTCCGGGTGCCGCAGGCAAACCGCGTAGGCCCCGAGAACGAAGGCTGGACGGTCGCCAAATATCTGCTCGAATTCGAACGCGGCGGCAGTGCGGCGGCCGGGCTGAAGGCCGGGCTTCTGCGGGTGCGGGAACAGGCACGGGCGACGGGCGTGCTGGCCGATCCGGGCTTCCGCCGCCGCCTGCTTGATACGCAGGCCACGGTCGCCGCCATCGAGATGACCGAACAGCGCATCCTCAGCGCGCTTTCGGGCGGCCGCAATCCGGGGCCGGTGTCGTCGATGCTGAAGCTGCAATCGACCGAAGCCATGCAGAAGATCGACGAACTGGGAATCGAGGCGGCCGGCCCATATGGCGCCGTCGAGCAGACCGAAGCCCGCCAGCCACTGTCGCAACTGGGCTTCATCGGCCCCGAAGACAGCCTGACCGCCATGCCGCGCTATTTCAACAACCGCGCAGCCTCGATCTATGCCGGCTCGAACGAAGTCCAGCGCAACCTCATCGCCCG
>NZ_DBNHFX010000132.1:0-4051 GCF_057137845.1 Sandaracinobacteroides sp.
GGCGTCATCGGCCTGTCGGTCTTTCTGCAGAAGCCCGATGTCTATGCCGACGCAAAATCGGTCGGGGTGCTGCTCTCGTCCGACTGAGTGGGCACAGCTTATGCGGGTGGCGCCAACGTCCGCCCGCAGTTGCCGATTTCCTGGCGTGCCAGCGCATAATCGGCCACCAGATCCAAATCGTCTGCAAGGCGCGGCGGCAGTTCGGCTGGCAACCCGCAGGCCAATGCCCGCCACAACAGTGTTTTCGGCAGAATCGTGCCCGCGCGTTCAACGAGGTCGCCAGAGCCTGCGCGCACTTCGGGCGACTGTGCGGCCTTGCGTCGCACCAGCAGCACCATCGGCGGGCCGCCACTGGTCGTCAGGAAGAACTGGCTTTCGCTGTTTCCGGGCAAATCACCCCGGGCGTGAAAGGCATCGCTCAGGCCGGTCACCATCAGGCCGGCCGCGCCGGGCTGTTGGGCCTGCAACAGAATGTCGCGGACCAGCGCGTCGGCGTCCGGGGTCCAGCGTTGCTGGCCGCCCGGCGAAATCAGCGTCAGCGCCTGCACCGACGGATTAGCTCCGCCTGTCAGCGGGCTGGCAAACACGAACAGCATGTCGCCCTTGGCGAAGGGGGATCTGCCGCGTGCATCGGCGCCGCCCTGCCATAACCAGGCCGCCCCCTGCGGCATGATCGCAGGCGCCTTCAGAACCGACTGCAAATTGACCCGCACCAGCGCCCGCACGTCGCCGGCAGGCACATCCGGCGCATCCTTGCGCGACAACCGGTCGATATCCTCCACCGCCCCTGACAGAATGACAGGGCTTGCAAGCGCAAGATCCGCCCAGTCCGTCCACGACGGCGCAGACGCCGCCGACGCCGCACATGCGGCCGAAAAACCGATCGACGCGACGGCAGCAAGGGCCGTCGCCAAGCAGTGGAAAAGTGGCGTTCGGGGCATCGTCGGGCAACTGTATACGAAAATCGGTTGCGACCGGAAGTGGCCGCAGCTATCAGGCCACGAATTCCGGCTTCGACCGACAGTTTTTGCGGGATCCGGCAGACGGCACTGTGCCGCCAGTCAGGATTGTGGCAATATCGTGTTGCGAGTGGTGGAGTTCAACCGGTAAGGAGAACGTCCGAATCGGACGATGCTTCGAAGGGCAAGGCTCGACACCTTGCCCATCCGGTCGAGGGAAAAGGGATTTACGACGGGGGTCATCCGGCTGGTTGGAAGATGCCGACGGCAGGCGGATCCTGGATTTTCGGAATGGCGGCATGCAACGGTCGCCATATGAGGGAGTGGCACTGAGCCTATGTCATATCTTCAGCAGGAAGGCTTCAGCCGAAAGCAGACGTATGCGATCATCTTCGTGGGATTGCTGCACGTCTTTCTTGCCTATGCCTTCATCTCTGGCCTTGCGATCAAGGCCGTCAAGGTCATCACCGGGCCGCTGGAAACGGTGAACATCGAAGAGCAGGCGCCGCCGCCGGAGGAAGCTCCGCCGCCGCCGCCGAAGCTCGAGGATATTCCGCCCTACGTGCCGCCGCCGGACGTGGTGATCGAGCAGTCGGCTCCGCCGCCGCCCACGATTTCCACCCAGAGCACGATCGCGACGCCTGAGCCGCCGCGCGTTGCGCCTCCGGCCCCGCCGCCACCGGCGCCTGCCCTGCCCGACAAGCCCGCTACCCCGCGTGGTGACTCTGTCGGCGTCTCGACCGACGACTATCCCGAAGCGTCGCGTCGTGCAGGTGAAGAAGGCCGCACCGTGGTCCGCGTCGTGATCGGCGCCAACGGCCGGGTGACGGAATGCAGCGTCGCCCAGTCGTCGGGCTTCACCCGCCTCGACGAGCGTGCCTGCCAGGTCGCCCTGCGGCGCTGGCGCTACAACCCGGCGCAGATGGCCGGGAAGCCCGTCGAATCAACCAAGACGCAACCAATCCAGTGGAGGCTGGAACAGGGCCGCTAAGCCCCGTTCCTTTCCCCCTGTAACCATCATTCAACCCATTTTTCGCTAGAGGGACTTGATATGGCTGACGTAACGACCAACAACCCGTACGGCCTCGTAGCTGCACTCGAGCAGGGCGGCATCGTCGCCCAGACCCTGTTCGCCATCATGGTGATCATGTCGGTGGCATCGTGGTACATCATGTTCAGCCGCTGGTTCGAACAGCGCAAGATGCTGAAGGAAGCGCCGGAAGTCGAAAAGAAGGTCTGGTCTGCGCCCAGCCTCAAGGAAGGCGTCGCCAAGATCGACAAGGATTCCGCGTTCCGCCAGCTCGCCGACGACGGCATGTATGCCTACGATCACCACCAGGGCGCGGACAGCGGCCAGATCGAACCGCACGAATGGGTGATGCTCGCCCTCAACCGTTCGGCCGGCATGATCAACTCGCGGATGAACCGCGGTCTGTCGTTCCTCGCTTCGGTTGGCGCCGTTGCCCCGTTCATCGGTCTGCTCGGCACCGTCATCGGTATCTACCGCGCCCTCATCAACATCGGTCTCGCCGGTCAGGCGTCGATCGACAAGGTGGCCGGCCCGGTCGGTGAAGCCCTGATCATGACCGCCATCGGTCTGGCCGTCGCCGTTCCCGCCGTGCTTGGCTACAACTACCTCGCCGGCCGTAACAAGTCGATCATGGAGCGTCTGAACCTCTTCGCTGCCGACGTGCACAGTTATCTGATCTCCGGATCGCGCGTGAGCCGCTCGGCCACCGTTTCTGCTGCCGCCGCTGCCGCTGCGAAGAAGTGAGCCTTTCCATCCAGTCTGATCGGGAGATTATCCCATGGCAATGAGTGTTGGCGGATCAGATGAAGGTTCGTTGATGGCAGACATCAACGTCACGCCACTTGTGGACGTGATGCTGGTTCTGCTCATCATCTTCCTCATCACCGTCCCGGTCATCATCCAGACGGTGCCGGTGGAACTTCCGAAGGTGGCCAATATCCCGACCACCACCAAGCCGGAAAACGTTCCGCTTTCGGTCGATGCCAACTGCCACGTCTTCTGGGGCATGGCGAAAGTGGAATCGAACGAACAGCTTCGCGAGAAGGGTTCGTCCTATCTGCTGGCCCAGGTGGAAAAGCAGAAGGCCGCTGGCGCCAAGATCGAGCTTCCGGAAGTTCACATCCGTGGGGACGCCAACACCGAGTATCGTTGCGTTGGCGGAGTGATCTTCGCCATGCAGCGGGCCGGATACCAGAAGATCGGCTTCATTTCCCAGCCGCCAGCCGGCATGGTCACCCGCTAAGTTTCAGGAGCAACCACCATGGGAATGTCCGTCGGAGGAAGCGGCGAAAGTGAAAAGCCGATGAACGAAATCAACATGACGCCGTTGATCGACGTCATGCTGGTTCTGATCATCATGTTCATTATCACTATCCCGATCCAGACACATGCGACCAAGCTTGATCTTCCGCCGCCCACGCCGAACAACACGCAGGAAATCAAGCCTGACTTCAACCAGATCAACATCGACTTCCTGAACAACATTTACTGGAACGATCAGGAAGTCACCCTCCAGCAGCTGGATGGCTATCTGAAGCAGGTTGGCGCGATCCAGCCGGCTGAATCCCAGCCGGAACTGCGGTTGAAGCCCGACGCGCTCGCGAAGTATGACATCGTGAATCGCGTGATGGCGCTGGCCCAACGGGCCGGCATCCAGAAGATGGGCTTTGTCGGCAATGAAGCCTACGCCTGATCGGCGTTCACATACCGAATGAAAAAGGGCGGGTTCACCCGCCCTTTTTTGTGCCCGCACCAGATGCCCGGAAGGCTGCCAATGGCCGTCTGCCAAGGCTGCTGGCGGGCCAGCACGCCGATCGGCACGGACAGGCCTTGTGCAACGCTACAAGCAAGCCCGTATCATCGCTGGCCAACAGCGCCAGTCAGCCCGATGAGCCGCGAGCCAGGAGTAGAGGCGGCCACCGCGCCCCGCACCAGCTTCTGCCCAAAATCAGGCGCGAACCGACCGGGCACAGCCTACGCACGATCCGGCGCCTGCCAGACCACTGCATCATCTCCGGTCGGTCTGCCTGTCAGTCGCGCAAATGTGCACCTTCAGTGTCGA